>CAZDJY010000005.1:0-19482 GCA_964505835.1 uncultured Zetaproteobacteria bacterium
AATGTGGGGCCGTCTTTCCATCAATACTTACCTCCCAGAACCAGACTACATGCTTCTATATAGTGTAAACCCTAGTGGATTGTTAGGACAAGACAAATTAATGGTTCATCCGGTAGCTGGGTACGTGAGTGGTTATAAGTTCGCCAAAATAAGCTTGGACTATGTCAACGGGCCTGCTCTCTCAACCTTCTTTAAAAATAACGTCGCGGCCACCCATATATGGAACCAATGCTGAAGGAATCTTCACTGAACCATCCGCTTGCCAGCCATTCTCAAGAATAGCAACAAGTGTACGCCCGATCGCGAGGCCAGAGCCGTTCAATGTCGCCACCGGTTGTGGTTTACCGCCCTCACTGCGATAACGAATTCCGGCCCTGCGCCCCTGAAACTGGCCAAAGGATGAGCAGGATGAAATCTCGCGATAGGTCTTCTGGCTCGGCAACCAGACCTCAAGATCATAAGTTTTCTGGGATGAAAAGCCGATATCTGCAGCACACAACTCCACCATTCGATACGGCAATTCAAGCGCCTGCAGCACCGCCTCGGCATGGGAGGTCAACTCATCCAGATCGGACAGAGCCCGCTCCACCGTCGTCAGGTGCACCAGTTCCACCTTATCGAATTGATGCTGACGAATCATGCCACGCATATCACGGCCGGCCGAGCCCGCTTCACGGCGAAAACACGGCGTGTAGGCGCAGTGCCGGATCGGCAGTTGTTCCGCTTCCATGATCTTGTCCTGATACAGGTTGGTTACCGGCACCTCGGCCGTCGGAATCAAAAAAGCATCCTCGCCTTCCAGCTTATACAGATCCTCCTCAAACTTCGGCAACTGCCCGGTTCCGGTCATGGTCTTCCGGTTCACGATCGCCGGCACCCAGACCTCTTCATACCCATGCTTATCGGCATGAAGATCCAGCATAAACTGCATCAAGGCTCGCTCAAGTCGTGCCGCAGCCCCCTTTAGAACCGTAAATCGACTACCTGCCAGTACTGCTCCCGCCTCAAAATCGAGAATCCTCAGATCGGCGCCGATCTCCCAATGGGGTGGCACCTCGTCCTGGCGCGGGTCGCCCCAGCAACGCAATTCAACATTATCATCTTCCGATGCACCATCCGGTACGGACTCGTGCAACGGATTCGGAATTCCAAGCAAGGCTTCGGCAAAAGCGGCTTCGGCATCACGAGCCTGTGCATCGAGCTCCTTCACCTTGCGTGATACCTCACCCATGGCTGCTATCTCGGCACTGGCATCCTCGCCCTGCCCTTTTTTCTGGCCAATCAGTTTCGAAACGCGATTACGTTCAGCCTGCAGACTTTCTGATTCGGTCTTTAGTTCGCGCTGCCGGACATCCAGCTCAACTACCTGCGCCCATGCACTGTCGGCACCGACAACCTCGTCTCCGCGGCGCGCAAGGGCAGCCTGCATCGCATCAAAATCACGCCGTAAGGCCTGCCGGTCAATCATTCATCTTCACCTTCGCTTACTTGATCGGCAGCAGTCAGGTCATCGCTGCCAGCATCGACGTCATCATCATGACGCTCGACCACACGCACAGCCCCGATCACCCGCTCATTGGCATTGCAATCGATAAGCTTCACGCCCTGCGTGTTACGGCCAATCACCGACACGCCATTCATGCGAATGCGAACCAGACGCCCGGTATCGGTCATCATCATGATCTGATCCTCGTCCAGCACGAGCAGCGCCCCGATCATATCGCCGTTGCGCCCTCCGGTTTTCAACGTAAACACACCCTGACCGCCGCGCTTCTGGGTATGATATTCCGCCACCGAAGTACGCTTGCCGAAACCGTTCTCCGATACAGCCAGTAGTGAGGCGCGATCGGAAACCAGCGTCATCGATATCACCTTGCAACCACCCGGCATACGCATACCGGTCACACCGCGGGTGCTGCGACCCATGGGTCGAACATCGCTTTCGGAAAAGCGAATCGCCTTGCCGCCGCTGGCAGACAGCATGATGTCCTGCTCACCATTGGATACAACAACGCCGATCAGGTCGTCGTCATCATCAAGCTTGATAGCGATAATGCCATTGGCACGAATATTCTGATATTCGGATAGCTTGGTCTTTTTAATCAGTCCGTTTTTCGTAGCCATGACAATGAAATGTTCATCATCAAATTCACGGATCGCCAGAGTCGCTGAAATCTTCTCACCCTTCTCCACCGGCAATAGATTCACCAAAGCCTTGCCGCGCGCAGCACGGCCAGCCTGCGGCACCTCATACACCTTCTTGCGGAACACGCGCCCGCGGTCAGAGAAGAAGAGTAAATAATCATGCGTTGAGGCCACCATCAGCTGGGCGACAAAATCCTCTTCCTTGGTGGTCATGGCAGTCTTGCCCTTACCCCCCCGGCGCTGAGCCCGATAGAGCGAAGCCGCATTGCGCTTGATATACCCCTCATTGGAGATGGTCACCACCATATCCTCTTCGGTAATCAGATCTTCGACCGACAATTCCGCCGTTTCATCCATAATCTCGCTGCGACGCGGCTCGCCGTATTTATCGCGAACCTGCTCCAGTTCCTCAACGATCACGCCCATCAGCAACTTTTCATCCGCCAGAATCGCTTTCAGGTGGCTAATCAATGCCTGAATATCATCATACTCGGATTTGATCTTGTCGCGTTCCAGACCGGTTAAACGATGCAGACGCATATCGAGAATGGCCTGCGCCTGTTTATCAGACAGACCGAAAGCCTCCATCAAGCCGACCTTGGCTTCCGCGGCAGTCTGACTGCCGCGAATCAGCTTGATCACTGCATCAATATTATCCAGAGCAATCAGCAAGCCTTCCAGGATATGAGCTCGGGCTTCAGCCTTGGCCAGATCGAAAAGGCAGCGACGGGTCACTACCTGACGACGATGATCCAGGAAATGCAGCAACAGCTCGCGCACGCCGCAAAGTTTGGGCTGGCCATCAACCAGCGCCAGCTGATTGCAACTGAAATTGCATTGCAGTTGGGTGCGCTTGTACAGGTTGTTCAGGATCACTTCCGGAATTTCATTGCGTTTCAGTTCAATGGCGATACGCATGCCATCTCGATCCGATTCATCGCGCAGATCGGAGATTCCCTCAAGCTTCTTGTCACGTACGAGTGTGGCAATATTTTCAATCAGATTCGCTTTATTCACCTGATAAGGAAGCTCAGTAATAATCAATGACTCGCGTTTGGTGCGTGGATGTATTTCAACCTGCGCGCGTGCCCGCATGGTCACCGAGCCACGCCCTGTGGTAAACGCATCACGCATGCCTTTGCGACCATAAATAAAGCCACCGGTCGGAAAATCCGGACCGGGCATCACCTGCATCAATTCGTCATCATCGGCATCCGGGTTAGACACAAGGGCAATGGTCGCATTGATGGTTTCGCTTAGATTGTGAGTTGGAATATTGGTCGCCATACCGACAGCAATGCCCTGAGAACCATTAACCAACAGGTTCGGGAAGCGGGACGGCAACACCTTTGGCTCGCTCAGGGATTCATCATAATTGGGAATAAAGTCGACGGTATCCTTGTCGATATCGGCCAGTAATTCAGCCGACAGGCGACTCATACGTGCTTCGGTATAACGCATGGCGGCCGGCGAATCGCCATCAACAGAACCGAAGTTGCCCTGCCCGTCGACAAGCACATGGCGCATACTCCATGGCTGCGCCATACGCACCAACGCATCATACACGGCCGTGTCGCCATGCGGGTGATATTTACCAATCACGTCACCGACCACACGCGCCGACTTCTTGAACGGTTTGTCGTGGGTGGAACCGAGATCCTGCATGGCATAAAGGATGCGGCGATGTACGGGTTTCAGGCCGTCGCGCGCATCGGGCAGTGCCCGCCCGACGATCACGCTCATGGCGTAATCGAGGTAGGAGCGCTTCATCTCATCTTCAATCAGAACCGCAACGGCGGGATTCAGTGTTTCTTCGTTCATGATCACCTCAATTTAGGCTTCGATGACAGAGGCAGCGAAGCCGTGTAGCTCGTGGATGCAAGATCACCATGCATCCGGGTATCTGGTGTCCTCGACAGGAGTCGAACCTGTGGCCTACTGCTTAGGAGGCAGTCGCTCTATCCATCTGAGCTACGAGGACGCTATGGGCTCGCTCAGGACAGCCGCCCATGGTACACACACATCGTACGCACACAAAAAAGCGTTCGAATTATAACGTCTCGGGCTCGATACTGCACCCTTGGAAAAGCAGAAAAACAGATCAGGAAGATTCAGGTTCAATCGTAGCGTTGCAAGGCGTGGGTTTTAACCCCTTTAAGAGCCTCTCGACCATTCAAAAAGCCCAGTTCGATGACAAACAGGCAGGCTTCCACCTGACCCCCCAGCTGTTGCACCAACTTGACCGTTGCGGAGGCAGTTCCACCCGTCGCCAGCAGGTCGTCGACAATGACTACCCTGTGCCCCTCGTTCAGAGCATCACGATGGATCTCAAGCCTGTCCATGCCGTATTCGAGTTCGTATTCAATGGCATGCACATCTGCCGGAAGCTTGCCGGGTTTGCGCACGGGCACAAAGCCAAGACCGAGTTGCTGGGCCAGAGCGGCACCGAAAATAAACCCGCGCGATTCGATGCCGATAATCATATCAACGCCCCGGGGAACAAAGCAGGACAGCTCGGAAACCGCCGCTTCAAAGGCATCACCATGGGCAAGCATCGGGGTGATATCTTTAAAAATAATACCCGGCTTCGGAAAATCCGGGATATCCCGAATATGATCCTGCCAACGGATGGCCTGCACCATTATAAAATCTCCTCAAAACTGACGTTCTCTTGATCCACCATCTTGCGCAGCTTTTGCAATGCACCCACCTGAATCTGGCGAATGCGCTCCCGTGTCACGCCCATATGCTGTCCAATGGCCTCAAGTGTCCACGGATCCTCACGCGTCCCGAGGCCATAACGCAAACGAACAACCTCGCGTTCCTTGCGCGACAAATGCTGCATCCATTCGGCAAGCATGGCATCGCGACGATTTGACTCCAGCTGATCACTGGGCGCCTCGGCGCGATCATCCTCGGTTACATCATACAGGGTAAAATCACCATCATCATGCAGGATGTTATCCGCACTTTCAGTGCGCACGGTAATGCCGAGCAGGGTCTGTACGCGAGACGGTTCGATGCCCATGTATTCGGCGATTTCATGCTCGGTCGGCTCGCGCCCAAGATCCGCCCGCAACTTGTTGGCCTTGCGTAACATGGCATTGAATTCCTTGCCGACATGCACCGGCAAACGAATGGTACGGGCCTGATTCATGATGGCCCGCTCAACGGATTGCCTGATCCACCACGTGGCATAGGTCGAGAAACGGCAACCGTGCGCGGCATCGAACTTTTCCACTGCGCGCATCAAACCCAGATTTCCTTCCTCGATTAAATCGGCCAACGACATGCTACGATTCATGTAACGGCGGGCAATTTTGACGACCAGGCGAAGATTGGCATTGATCATATGCTGGCGGGCTTTTTCGTCGCCCTTGGCGATCTGATAGGAAAGATCGATCTCATCCTGCTTGGTTAACAGATCATATGAGGATATTTCGCGCATATACATGGTCATCGGATCAAGACTATGATGCCTGGACATACCCCTCCCCCGTGCAACAATGCTGAGCAAAACATCCCTTCATTGAATGCCCCATGCAATAAAATCGAGCATGGACTATCTCATCGCTTCGGCAAATAGGCAAGCGGATCAACCGGCGTACTCCCTCTTCGTACCTCAAAATGGAGATGTGGGCCGGTTGCCCTGCCCGAGCTGCCGACACGGGCGATAACATCGCCGCTTCGCACCCTGTCGCCCTTGCGCACGAGATTACGCTGATTATGGGCATAGGCAGTAAACACATTGCCACTGTGCCGGACAATCACCAGCTTGCCATAACCGCTCAAGCGGTGATCTGCATAAACTACTTCGCCCGCAGCGGCCGCATGGACCGGGGTACCCCGCGGAACACCAATATCGATGCCGTCATGCATGCGGCTACCGCGTCGCCCAAATTGACTGGTGACCGGGCCGCGCACTGGCCACAGCAACTTCACATGACTCGAATGACTAGCTTTTCGATGTTTGGTCATTGCGGCCTTGCGTTTCACCTTGGTGCTTACCCTGGTTTTTCTAACCGCCTTCTTGCGGACTTTGGGTATCGGTAGCGAAGTTCTTCGCGGCGCTACACTGGTAACGTATAGATCCTGGCCCGGAAATATTTCATATGGGGCACGCAAATGGTTGCGCCGGGCCAGAAGATGATAATCAATGCCAAAGCGCCGGCCGATGCTGTACAGGGTGTCACCAGGCTGAATATGATAAACAAAAACCGTCCTGGAGTTGGACAGGTGCTTCTTCGATGTGTGCCCACTGGCATGATTCGGCACCGGGGTTGATACGCAGCCCACCAGTGCAAGCATCAGCAGTGTTAGAAAAAGCCTTAATGCCATATCCACATCATGGCGAAACCGGCTACGACGAGAGCGGCCACTGTCACGGTCAACCATTCAAAATAGCGCTCCACCAGATCTCGCAATCTCGCGCCGCCCCAGCGCAGTAAAGCGCCCTCAAGATAAAAACGCGCCGCACGGGATACAAGTGCAGCGGCCACAAAGGGGACAAATGGCAGACCGAACGTACCGGCAGCAATCGTGATCACCTTGAAGGGAATGGGAGAAAAACCGGCCAACAGTACAATGGCAACCCCGTAGTCCGTAAACCACTGCTGCACATGCTGAAACTGTTCCATGGCATGATAAAAGTTTAATAATGGCTCAGCCACGCCGGCAAAAAGAAACATGCCGATAGCGTAACCGAGCATCGCACCAACAACTGAACCCGCCGTAGCAATAGATGCAAACCTAAGCCCGAGATCGGGACGTCCGAGAGCCAGAGCAATGAGCAGAACATCCGGCGGAATCGGAAACACGCTGGCCTCAATCACGGCAATAGCAAATAACACCCAGGCCGCCTGTGGATGATCCGCCCAGCTCAACGTCCAATGGTAGCAGCGTCTTAACCAGGATTCTTTCACACGTTGAACTGACTCAGTAATGACTCACTCCATCAAGCAGCGGCACAAACGTGCATGCATCAAAATATTCCTCAATCACCCCATGCGCCTGTTTGCGACGCCGCACCAGTCGATGATCTCCACCCTCACCCTCAGGCAACAGCAACACGCCGCCGACCTTTAGCTGCTGCAACCATACTTCCGAGGCAAAGCCTCCGGCAGTGACAATAATTGCATCGAAGGGGGCATAATCCTCCCACCCCAGGCGACCATCGCCGCACTTGAGCATGACGTTCGTTAGCAGTCTGGCATGGCGTAAATTTCGACGCGCCTTGTCGTGCAAAGCCTGAATACGCTCAATGCTGAACACCCGCCTGCACAGTCGCGACAGCACTGCAGTTTGATAACCGCAGCCCGTACCGACCTCCAGAACCCGTTCATCCCCCCGCAATTCAAGCAATTGAGTCATACGTGCCACAATATAGGGCTGGGATATGGTCTGCCCTTCGCCAATCGGCAGGGAACAGTCATGATAGGCTCGCGCTGCAAGCGCCGCATCAACAAACAAGTGGCGCGGCACCATGGCCATGGCCTGCAACACCCTTTCATCGTCATTACCACGAGCTTTCAATTGTTCCTCAACCATACGCTGACAGGAACGGGCAAAGGAAAGGCCTGCACGTGTCGGCATCAGCAGCATCCCTGCTGCAGGCCGGACATCATGCAGGCCACAAGAAAATGGTCGGGACGAGAGGATTCGAACCTCCGACCACCAGACCCCCAGTCTGGTGCGCTACCAGGCTGCGCTACGCCCCGATTCATAGGCGGCGAAGCATACTTAAAAAATTTTAGAATGTAAGAGGCGATCAATCGAGAAGTTTAAGTATCTCAGCCAATTCCTGGTGTAGTTGACGCAGCAATGTCTGACTATCGTGTTGTTCAACAATCTCGTCCAGATCACCATTAAGCAGTCTTTTCTTGGCACCACGAATGGTGAAGTTCAGATTATACAGAAGGTGCTTGATCTGCAGCACTGCATAAACATCACGATGACGGTAAAACCTACGGTTACCACTCTTCTTGACAGGCTTGATATGCTTAAACTCTGTTTCCCAATAGCGCAATACATGCGGCTCAACACCACATAGATCACTGACCTCACGAATGGAGAAAAACAACTTGTCGGGCAACTCCGGGATATCGACGCCGGCCTTGCTTAGCGCTTGCTTGGATTTCATTCAGATTCTTCGTTGAGCTTGGTCTTGAGCAATTGGCTGGCACGGAAGCTGACAACCGAGCGCGGTGCAATGGTAATATCGCCGCCGGTCTTCGGGTTGCGGCCTCGACGGGCATGCTTTTGACGCACCATAAAATGGCCAAAACCGGACAGCTTCACATCCTCTCCGCTGACGAGTGAACCGCGCACAACATCAAGAACCGACTCAACAATCTGAGCCGACTCCTTTTTTGAAAGGCCAACGCGTTCATGCACAATCCGGGCTATTTCAGCTTTAGTCACAATCCCCTCAATCTTTCAAGCTAGAATCACACAAATAAAATAAAAAGTTATCTCAATTTGCTAGAAACAACATATGAAGCTTAACAGAACTTCTTGATTAGTCAAAGGTTTTTTGAATCATGCGCCTGGATAAAGTTGTCCGCCATGCAAGCGAAGTTGACGATCACACGCCTTGGCAAGAGCCCTGCTGTGCGTCACCATCAATACTGCCGCATTCTCTTCGTGGCATAGTTCCCGCAGCGCAGTGAAGACTTCCTGAGCAGTGTTCTCATCGAGATTGCCGGTGGGTTCATCAGCCAGAAGCAGGCGCGGCCGGGTGGCTAGAGCACGAGCTACCGCCACACGTTGTGCCTCACCGCCTGAAAGACGGGCCGGGATATGACTCTGACGATCATGCAATTTCAAACGGGTTAATAAAGCCAGCGCGCGCTCTGTAGCCTCTTCGGAGGATTGACCCTGCACCAGTAACGGCAGCATGACATTCTCACGTGCCGTCAGCTCCGGAATCAGATGATGGGCCTGATAGACGAAGCCGATCTTTTCATTGCGCAGCCTCGCCTGATGCGAGCTGTCGATGCCAATCAGGGACTGCTCATCCAGGCAGATCTCCCCCGAATCCGGTTGATCGAGCGTTCCTAGAATCTGCAACAAGGTGGATTTGCCAGAGCCTGACTCACCAACCATGGCGAGAAATTCGCCTTCAAGGATTTCAAATTCAGCATTATTGAGAACCTGAAGCGTGCCGGCCGGGGCGACAAAACTTTTGCACAGGCCAGTAGCCCTGAAAAGAACCGATCCAGTCATCAATCAGCTGGACTTTCGGCTCATCAAGGTGCGGATCGTATCCTGAACGCGTTGTTTTTGATAAGCCTCAACCACCTTTTTCACCGATGGGTAAGTTGAAACGATCGTGTTAAAATCTTCCCGGGTAAGCTCCATCAGCTCGGCATCACCATCTGCGACCACCGTTGCAGTTCTGGGTTTGTCCGTCAGAAGGGCAACCTCTCCAAAGAAACCACCATCGCCCATGCCGCCCAGCTCAACAATCTCTCCGCCCTTGATATCCTGCGTCAGCACCCTGACTCGTCCTGAGCGAATCAGGTAGAAGGTCTGGCCGGCATCCCCCTCTTTCACCACCACCTGCCCATCGCTGAAGGGTTTGAGCTGAAAGCGGTCAGCCAGGGCGGCACGTGCCTCCGGAGGCACGCCCTCGAAAACCGGAGTAATGGCTAATACACGCGCCAGAACCCGCTGGCGATAAAAATCCTCAACCGTGGATTGAATGGACGGATATTTCTCCACCCACTGATCGAAGGTATCGCGATCCATCATCAGCACACTACAATCCGATTCTGCAACTGCTGCATCCGAATGTGTGATGCGGGACATGAATGCGTGTTCGCCGAAGAAATCTCCCTCGGAGAGAACTGAAAACACGCGCTTGCGGCCCTGAGCATCCTGAATCTCAAGGCGTACCGAACCCATGCCAATCAGATACAGGTAACTTCCATGATCGCCTTCTTTATAGATATAGGAATTTGCATCTATGGCCTGCAATTGCAACGAATCCATAAACGCTTCGAGCTCTTCGCCCGCGAGTCCCGAAAGAAGCGGCGTACGTTCAAAGCTGAGCTTGGCATGATCCTTACTGGAGATATCGGCCGACTTCACCTGATCGGTTGCCGATATCGTACTGATAGCCCAGTCATCCCCGCGCTCATCGGACAATTCCTTCAATCTGTCCTTCACCTCGGTCTGCGATGGATCAAGACGCAAGATGATTTTATTGATGGCAATGGCCTGCACAACAAAGCCCTGTTCGGCATAGGCATGGGCAATGGCCAGGTAATCCTTGACTGCAGTCGCCGTGTCGCCTGTTTTTTCACGCAATTCAGCCAGCTTGACGTGCGTACGCACATCACCCGGGTCAGCCTTGTGGAGTTCCTCAAAGAAACCAAGCGCTCGCTTGTACTTACCATCGAGAAGCGCCCGTTTCGCTTTATTGCGTAAATCAGCTATCGACATAGCTATTCGTACCTCAACGCTTCGGCAGGCGGCACGCTTGCTGCACGCCAGGCCGGGTAAAATGTGGCCATCACGCCCATCACCAAACTAACAACCACGATAGCCGTCACTGAGACAGGGTCAATAACCGAAGGAACATGATCGATATAATAAACATCACTGGACAAGAATGTCACCCCCGTGATTGTTTCAATCCAGGCAAGGATCGGCCCGAGTTTCCAGGCCAGAAGTAATCCCAGAATCGTCCCCACACAGGTTCCGATACCGCTAAGCAACGATCCCATGAGCAAAAAAACGCGCATCACCGAGGTGTGGGTGGCCCCCACCGTCTTGAGAATAGCAATTTCCTTACGCCGCTCCATCACCACCATCACCAATGAGGCCACCATATTGAATACCGCCACCAGCACAATCAGCGATAGAATAATACCCATAGCCAGGCGTTCGGTTTTCATGGCCTGAAAGAACGAACGATGTCGATGTTGCCAGTCACTCACCCATGCCCCCGGAGGCAGCTGCATGCGGGCTTCTGCCGCCACCTGTGAGGCTTTATCCCGGTCATCAAGAAATAACTCAATGCCGGTGACACGGTTGCCCAGGCGGTTCAATCGCTGCACGGCCTCAAGGCTGCTTACCACCATGCCGACATCATATTCGTAAAAGCCCGAATCAAATATACCTACCAGCTTAAAGGCCCGCATGCGCGGTGTTGCCCCCGAGGGTCCAATGCCCCCGGAGGGTGACATCAGGCGCACCTGATCGCCGACATCCAGCCCCAGCTTACGCGCCAGATCCTTGCCCATGACAATCTGAAAGGGAGAGCCCTCGCTATTCACAAAGCGTCCACGGGTTACATGTTCGGCGATCGAATCGCTGCGTGAAGTATCCACGCCCTTGAGAATCGCACCCGCAGCACGCGAACCGTAGGAAACCAGCACCTGTCCGGTAATATAGGGCGCAGCCCTGACAACATCGGGAAGTTGTTCTGATTGCTTCAACCATGCGGGCCAGTCGCCAATGGCGTCCCCGGGCCCCTGAATATCGACATGGGATGAAAAGCCCAGAATCTTGTCGCGAATCTCGACCGCTGCCCCATTCATCACCGACAACACCACAATCAGGGTCATTACACCGATGCCGATGCCGATACCCGAACTCCAGCTGATCAGAGACACAAAGCGCTCGCTTCGCCGTGAGCGTAAATAGCGGCGGGCCAGCATCCATTCGTAGGAGCGGAAAAGACTCATATCAGAGGTAAAACGGAAACAAGCGAAATAGCATGGACGGAGATTGTAGCCGCTTTCGCGGCTTTTTCACGACAACATTTTCCAGATTGCCGTTTCGGATTGCCGTTTCGGATCGCTTTTAAGAAAGATAGCGCAGATACAGGTAGGCATGCGACACGATAATCGACAGAATCATCAAAAGAAATGCATGCTTCATAAACTCAAGAAAGCGGATCGGATAGCCTGCCCTTTGGGCAAAACCCGCAACAATCAGGTTCGCTGATGCGCCGATCAACGAACCATTACCACCCAGACATGCGCCCAAAGCTAAAGCCCACCACAGGGGTACCAGAGCCGCATCACCGCCGAAGGTGGAGCTCATATTCTGGATCATTGGAATCATCGTGGCGACAAAGGGGATATTGTCGATCAAAGCGGAGGCAATGGCTGAAATCCACAACACTGCAGCCATGGTCGCATTAAAATCACCACCGGTCAGGGACAGGGTTTGCTCGGCCAGCCAGGCAATCGCACCGGTATGCTCTACCCCTGTTACAATCACAAATAGGCCGACAAAGAAGAAGATCGTTGTCCACTCGACCTCGGCCATAATACCCTCATAGGCATGATCCTTGTCCGCCAGATCCTGACCCCATGTCTGCAACAAGAGCAGCAATGCAGCACCGGTCATGGCAATACTGGCAGGCTCAAGATGGAAATGATGCGCGACCGTGAATCCGCCGATCACCATAAATAACACCAGCAGGCTTTTCTTCAGAAGCGCTACGTCCTTGATCGCTTCGCGTTCATTGAATTGCATGATCAGATCGCGATTCTCCTGCGATGCATGCAAGTCCCGGCCGAAAATGAACCAGATCACGCCAAGGGTCAGCAGAAATATAACGGGGATAATCGGTGCCAGATTCACCAGAAAATCATAGAAACTAAGATGTGCAGCCGAACCGATCATGATGTTCGGCGGATCACCGATCAGGGTGGCCGTACCTCCGATATTCGAGGCCAGGATCTGGGTAAACAGATAAGGGTACGGACGCACACCCAAGGCATCAGTGATGAGCAATGTGACCGGGGCAACCAGCAACACCGTCGTCACATTATCCAGAAAGGCTGAAAACACCGCCGTTACTACCGACAGCATCACTAACACACCCCACGGTTCGCCCTTGACCATCTTGGCCGAACGAATCGCCACATACTGGAACATGCCGGTCTTCTGACTGATGGCGACAATCACCATCATCCCTGTCAACAGGCCGATCGTGTTGAAATCAATGCCAGCCACAGCCTGTTGCTGGGTCAAAACGCCGCCGAGAATCATCATACCTGCGCCCAGCAACGACAGCACCGCACGATTGAATTTTTCCATCATGACCACACCGTAAACACCGAGCAGGATGCCGACGGCCAACCACAGCGGATTCAGTCCGAAAATTGCTCCATGCGCCGCCGCATGGGAAACAGCCTCATGCATCAATCTCTCCATGGGCGTGCTTGCGCAGGCGGTCCAGGATGTCGCCGGCAGAGATAATGCCAAGCAGACATTTATCAGCATCCACCACCAGCGCATATTCATGTTTACCGAAGCTGCAAAGGGCTGCCGATACGCTTAACAGCGAATCATCCGCATGCACGGTCAGCGGCTTTTCCATGACCTCACGCACCGACTTGACCGAAAGTTCTTCGTAATGTTTACGCAACAGTCCCAGATCAGGTGCATAAGGCACCGAATCCAGATCCCCGCTAACGATATAATCGGGAACGATATGCGACATCACTGAATAGGTGGAAATCACACCTTCAACACAGCCCCCATCGGATAAAACAGGCAGCATGCGAAGATGTTGAGAACGCATTCGCTGCAATACTTCGCCTACCTTCTCGTCGATATGCGCCGATTTCGGGTGGGTGATCATGATTTTATGTGCATGCATCTCTGACTCCTGCACTCGGCACGCCGAGTTTTCATCGGACGCTGAGTCCTGATATATTATTCAGGCCGCATATGAGGGAACAGCAACACATCCCTGATTGAATGCTGACCTGTCAGCATCATGACCAGACGGTCCACGCCGATACCCACGCCTGCAGCAGGCGGCATGCCGAACTCAAGTGCGCGCAGATAATCTTCATCCACTCCTGTCGCCTCGATATCACCGGCAGCTTTGGCCTGCGCCTGTGCCACAAAACGGCCACGCTGATCATCCGGGTCATTGAGTTCGGAAAAACCATTGGCAATTTCGCGACCGGCAATGAAAAGCTCAAAGCGATCGGTCACCGTTTCATCATCATTACTGCGTCTTGCAAGTGGGGAAACATCAACAGGGTAATGGGTCACAAATGTCGGCTGATCGAGATTCGCTTCCACCAGCTCTTCGAACAAGGCCACCAGATAATGGCCTGCCTTCCAGGTGATCAACGGCTTGATATCAGGGATTTCCTGCAGGCACACCGTGGCCAGAAGCGCCTTATCATTAGCGTGCCCTCTGAGATCCGGTCGTTTTTCAAAGACAGCTTCATCCAGACGAACACGCCTGAACGGCTGTGCCAGATCGATCTCGACGTCTTCCCAGGTCACATGTGTAACATCCAAACCCTTCGCAATACCTCGAATCAATGCCTCGGTCGTATCCATGGCATCTTCGAAATTCGCATAGGCCTGATAGAACTCGACCATGGTAAATTCGGGATTATGGGTGGCATCCGAGCCTTCGTTGCGGAAATTCCGATTGATCTCGAACACGCGTTCAAAGCCACCGACCAGCAGGCGCTTCAGATAGAGCTCCGGAGCAATACGCAGATATAGCGGCATATCCAGTGCATTATGATGGGTCACAAACGGTCTCGCCGCAGCACCTCCGGCCTGTGATTGCAGCATCGGCGTTTCCACTTCCATGAAATCGTGATCTTCAAGTCCCTTGCGCAACAACGATACGACCTGAGAACGGGTGCGGAACGCCTGCCTTGAATCAGGGCTAACCATCAGATCGACGTAACGCTGACGATATCGGGTTTCAATATCGCTCAGACCATGCCACTTCTCGGGCAATGGTCTCAAACACTTGGTCACCATCTCAATATGTGATGCGCGCACGGACAGCTCACCGGTCTTAGTGCGGAACAGCACGCCCTCAGCACCGACAATATCGCCGAGATCCCATTTCTTGGTAGGATTATAAACCTCGGCCCCGCCGAGTTCGTCGCGATTGAGGAATAGCTGAATCTGACCTTCACCATCCTGAATCTTGATAAAGCTGGATTTACCCATCACCCGGTGGGCCATCATGCGACCGGCTACACGAACCGTTCTATTGGCCGCCTCCACCTGATCACCATCCAGTTCGCCAAATTCGTCGTGGATTTGCTTCGTCGTTGCATTGGTACGCCAGGTGTTCGGATAAGCTTCGCTGGCCTCACGCAGACGCGCAAGTTTCTCACGCCGTACCCCGATCTGCTCGGACATATCCGGCCCTGACTTCACAGCCACTGCAGCCTCAGGATGCTTGTTATCCGGTTCCTGACTCACCTGTTCACTCATGGATGCGAATTAACCGCGGCTGTGCAAATCCAGATTTGCAAAGAAGAAATTGATTTCAATTGCTGCATTTTCAGCTGAATCAGAACCATGTACGGCATTGGCATCAATCGAATCGGCATGGTCTGCGCGAATGGTGCCCTCCTCGGCTTCCTTCGGGTTCGTGGCTCCCATCAACTGACGATTCAGGGAAACCGCATTCTTACCTTCCAGCACCATGGCCAGAATCGGCCCTGAGCTCATAAAGGCGCAAAGATCCTTGTAAAACGGGCGCTCGGCATGCACCTCGTAGAAACGACCCGCTTCAGCAGCGCTGAGATGAGTCATCCGAGTCGCTATGACAGAAAGACCATTTTCCTCAAAACGGCGGATAATGTCACCAATCACATTCTTCGCGACTGCATCCGGCTTGATAATTGAAAGTGTACGTTGAACGGCCATAATAAAACCTCTCCCCGAGTAGTGTTAGCAGCATCCTGCTGCAAGGCGCGGCACTCTAGTGGAGTCCCCCCCAACTTCCAAGGAGATAAGCGCATCCATCCTGCTGGTTTGCTGGAATCTGCCCTGAGCAAAAAAGAAAGGCACCTGCAAGATTGCAAGTGCCTTTTTATTGGCGTCCCCAAGGGGATTCGAACCCCTGTTGCCGCCGTGAAAGGGCGGTGTCCTAGGCCGACTAGACGATGGGGACCTGAGGAACGCGGCGAAGATTAGCGAATGCCCCCTTGAGGTCAATCAAAAAAATATCGGCTCAGGAATGTTCAAAATCACCCTGACCCGATGCTGTCATCAATGCTTAATTTTCTTTTCCACCTTGGCCAGAATAGCTTTGGCCTCGGTCTTGCGCCCCGCATCGGCAATTTCACGCCCAGGGCGTGCCGGGGCGGCAATAGTCTTGCGGAAGTGTTCGGCTGCTTCCTTGTACTTGCGCGTTTCATCCCAGAGGTATGAGGCCATCCAGAAATGCGCATCCAGACCATCAGGGCTCAGCTCAAGCGCCTTGTTCAAATGCTCAAGCGCCTTGTCTTCATCCCCATAGCCAAGCGGCCAGCCGGGTACCTGATAATACAAGCTTCCGAGCGTCGTATGGATGGATGTTTCAAGTTCGGGTTTGGGGTGCAGGGCAAGTCCCTCTTCGAGCAGAGTCTTGGCTTCCTTCACCTTGGACAAGGCACCACCCATGGCGCCAACCTCACCGCCGAGCGTAGCCAGTGTGATGCCAGCCCATACCCTGGGAGCCGGATTCTCAGCTTGTTTGGCAGCCAGAGCTTTGGCATCGGCAATCAATTGTTCATAAGCAGCGATGCGCGCTTTTTTATCCGGGGTTTTATATTTGATCTGATCCCAGCGCTGCGACAGCTGCAGCGCGACATCCTCGGCATGAGCTGCGGAAAAAGCCGGCAATCCGGCCAGTAACAGACCTGCGAGCAATAGAAATGTTTTTTTCATCGTTATCCTCCTTAATCCTCTTCCTTGGCAAAGGCACGAGCGATACGGTTCTGTGCCGCCAATGCCTTGTCGACCAGTCGCGGAAAGCGCACATTAATGCCGACAAAAAATGATTCCGGAAATCCGATATAGACTTCCTTACGATCATTATCGATGGCCTGCATGATCTTCTTCACCACCATTTCGGGCTCATCCATATTCATCTTGGTTGCTTCACCCATACGCATGATGCGGCCGGTATTAAGCGGCGTCTTCACCGCCCGGGGGGCCACATACATCACACGGATATCGGTATCGTGCAGCTCGCGTCGCAGACCTTCGGAAAAACCGCGCAAACCGAACTTACTGGCCGAATAGGCCGTGAAATAGGCAAAGGCGATTGAGCCAAATACCGATCCGACATTGATAATGCGGCCGCTGTTGCGCTCCACCATCTCCGGCAGTACCGCCCGGGTCAGCTGCATTGCACCGAGCAGGTTCACCTGCACGATACGCTCGATCATGGCTGGATCCTCGTCCTCATAGCAGCGAAAGCTCATCAAACCAGCCAGATTAACCAGCACTTCCACCGGCCCCTGAGCCTCTTTCGCTGATTTGGCAATATCGGCACAGCCGCCAGCACTGGACAAATCGCCGACAATGGCATGCGATCCAGCCAATTCTGCAGCAACTTCATTGAGAGCCTTGGCATTGGCATCCACCAGCGACAACCGGGCTCCGCGCGCATGCAGGCTGGCAGCCAGTATCCGCCCCATGCCGCCGGCCGCACCGGTCAGCAGGATGTGCTTGTCATTCAGTTTCATTCAGGACTCCTGTTGTATGGCGATCAGCGGCAGGCTGCGGAAGATATCGCCATACAGCTTGTAAAATATTTTGGCACAATGAATGACGGCCTGTTTGTCTTCCTCTCGCTGCAAACGGTTCATCAGCTTTTCATAGAAGTCAACATGACCTACATCCAGCGAGCCATGTGACGACAGATAGGAAAATGCTTTCTTTGGAAGCCCCAGCGATTTCTCGATATTTTCCGCAGCCTGTGTAGCCAGCGAAACACTGGTACCTTCCAGTACCAGCACCATGCCGAAAAAACCGACCGGATTGCCGCGCTGAATGGTGTCGTAGGCGTATGCCACCATCAATTCTGTGGCAGGCAAGGCCGTCGCATGGCGAACCGCCTCCTTATCCCCGCCGCACGCCTCGATATCGTTCAGAATCCATTCCTGGTGACCCATTTCCTCATCGATATATTCGCCTATGGCTTCGCGCAGCCATTCCTTGTCCTCTGACAATCGACCACCGGTTGCCATCAGCAGCGGCACCGTATGTTTAACATGGTGATAGGCTTGACCCAGAAATGCCTGATAGCTCTCTAATGACAGCTGACCCACGGCTCCCATCTGAATAAACGGGATAGATAGCAGATCGTTGCGCTCATCCTCGGTCGCAGTCATCAATTCCTGATAAAAACTCATGCAAACTCCTTGTATATCGCGTCAATTCGCGGCTCATAAGCCTTGTAAATCTGTTGCCGGCGAGGCCGTCCGGTCCCGGTCCATAGCCCGTTACCCACGCTGAACGGCTCGTCCGCAAGCAGCCAGTGCGAAACACGGGCATAGTCCGGCAAACGCCCGTTGGCAGCATCTACGGCCTGATCCATTGCCTGCTTAACCCCATCCTGAGCCACACCCTCGCGGGGCTGAATGACCGCAACATTAAACGGCCTTGCTTCGCCAAACACACAAGCCTGGGCAATGGCCGGTTCAATCGTCAGCTCCCGTTCCACCCATTCAGGCGAGACATTACGTCCGAAGGCAGTGATGAACAGATGTTTTTTGCGCCCTGTCAGGTGTAAAAAACCCTCATCGTCCAGCTCTCCGATATCGCCGGTCGGCCAGTAGGTATTTTCGGCCAGAGGCGCATCCCCCAAATAGCCCGAAAACAAGCTGCCACGCACCAGAATTTCACCATCCTCGGCAAACTTCAAATCGACATGCGGCAAAGGCCGGCCAACGCTGCCTGGCTTGTTCGCGCCCGCCCGGTTCACCGCCACCACGCTTGCCGCCTCGGACAGGCCATAACCTTCAAACACAGGCAGACCGAGTACATCGGCCCGATCCAGCAGATATTCTGATACCGGCGCGCCGCCGACGGCAATATAGCGCAGCGAATTGGGCTTCGGCATACCGGCTTCAAGTGCTGCAATCAATCCGTGCAGCATTTGCGGAATCATGATACAGGTGCTAATCCGCCGCTCGTTCAGAATGCCGACAAACTGCCGGATATCCAGCCCCGATGCCCCGGACAAACCGACAGCCGAAAGCCCGGGAGCGCAAACCGTTCCGCCGACCAATAGCGGCGCATACAAACCACCGATATTCTCCAGCAACGTCGCATATGGCAATGCAGCGAGATGCCGCTCATCCGCACTCGCATCCGTTGCCGCAGCCAGTGATGCGGCAACCGTTTCCATCACTTCCTGCGTCAGGCAAACGCCCTTGGGATCACCTGTCGAACCCGAGGTATAAGTCAGCTTGGCGCACCCCTGCGGCAAGGCCTTACTGCTTGCATCCGAATGCAGCATAAATACGGAAAATGACTGTTTGCCGACCGGGTATGCATCCGGAGAGGCATACGCCATATCCAGACCATCCAGCAAAGCGCTCACCT
>CAZDJY010000005.1:19582-22346 GCA_964505835.1 uncultured Zetaproteobacteria bacterium
GCCAGATCGGCGATCGCCCATGCCGGTGTATTGTCCGCCAGCAGAGCGCATGGGCCGAGATCTGCCTGCTTGAATGTCTCCGCCAGATGATCTACGGCATCATTTAAAGCCCTGTAGCTTATAGATTCGGAGTCGTGTAACGCTTCCAGCGCGATCGACTCGGGCATCTCTCCGGCGAAGTGCGCAACGGCATCAAGAACCTTACTCATGTGCTCAAGCCTTCTCGCCAGCCTGGTGTTCGCCCACTTCTACAGCGCTCGCCCATGTATCGCGCAGGCTTGTCCAAAGCTCCTGCAGATTATCATGCCCCTGTTTGATATCGCCGAAACAAACAACCGGATTGCCATCGTAATAGCTCCCCCAGTCAGCTCGTTGTTCCTCGGAAAGGCGGCTGTCATCGGCAACCATCAATTCCTTGGTATCGATGCCCAGGCGGCGAAAGGCATTGCGCAGGCGGGTGATCCCGGTAAATACGACCCAGCGATAGCCGGCCGTATGCAGGAATGCCGTTGCGGCAATAATCCCCATACGGGTATCGCCGGCCTCAACCTCGGCAAGGTTGCCCATCTCGACAATGCTTGAGCGTTCAACCGGATAGCCCAGATAACGTGAGATAGCCGCTTCAATGGGCTCGTCCAGATAGACTTCAAGAAACAGCTTTTCTTTTTCAGCATCGCGATAGCCGATCAGTGCCTTGAGATTATCATCCTTATCACACACGCGGAGAAAATGGGGCATGAAATGTTTAAGCTTCGCCCCATAGGCCTTTTCGAAGGTCTTCGACACCATGGCAGTGGCTTCATCCCAGCCTGTTTGACCCTTATGTAAAACTTCAATCATGAGATATAAAGCTCCTGATCTGGTTTGCGTCTGTCCTGCCTGCTTTCTTCGTCAAGCAGGGCGGCGAGGATGGTATCTAGCGCAAAAAAAAGACCCCGTGATTATGCTCACGGGGTCGACTTATTTCAATCAGTAATCCTGCAACATCTGTTCATGTTCCGAGAGAGAGCGCTGGAAGGCGGGACGCTCAAACAGACGATCCATATAAGCTTCAAGATTGGCCAGTTTCGAGGTATCAATGCCCATGGATGACAGGCGCCAGAGAATCGGAGCCAAAGCCACATCGGCCAGCGTATACTGCTCGCCAATGAAATATTCCTGTCTGGCCAAATAGGTGTTCAGGGATTCAAGGTAAGACTTCAGCTTAACCGCGCCTTCCTTCTTCTTGCGGGGGTTCTGCATCTCGTGATAAAGGCTGTACAGCTCACGCTCCAGCTGCAATACAGCCATACGCATCTGGGCACGCTCTGCCGGCGAACCGGGCTTTAACGGCGGATGCGGATACCGTTCATCAAGATACTCATTCACCACTGAAGATTCAAAAAAGACAATGTCACGATCCACCACTGTCGGCAATTTACCGTATGGATTCAGCTCCAGAAAGTCAGCAGGCAGGTTATCGGGCTCTACTTCAATCGTCGTGACCGGCAACTCTTTCTCAGCCAGAACAATACGCGTGCGGTGAGAATCGGGGCTATGGCCGTCGGAATACAGCTTGATCATCTAAACCTCCAAGTTCAGGTGCCAAAAGTGTGCAGGCGAAAAAAAGGCTGCGCACACTAGCGTTCTTTGCAAAAAAATAAAGAATTTTCTAAAATAAACAGTGGCTTACTCTTGCACATCTCCGCGTTGGATACCCATCAACTGGGCATGGATAAAATCATCAATATCCCCATCCAGAAAGGCTTGAGTATTGCCTGTTTCCATACCCGTGCGCAGGTCCTTGATGCGCGACTGATCGAGCACATAGGAACGAATCTGATGCCCCCAGCCGATATCGGTCTTGTCGTCTTCCATCGCCTGTTTTTCGGCATTGCGAATGTTTAACTCGTGCTCGTACAAACGCGCCTTGAGCATGCTCCACGCTGCCGCCCTGTTCTTGTGCTGTGAGCGATCATTCTGGCATTGCACCACGATATTCGTCGGCAAATGCGTCAGCCGTACGGCCGAATCGGTCTTGTTGATGTGCTGGCCGCCTGCTCCGCTGGCGCGATAAGTGTCGGTGCGCACATCCGCTTCATTGATCTCGATATCGATTTCACGCTCAATGTCCGGATAGGCGAAAACCGAGGCAAACGAGGTATGACGACGATTGCCCGAGTCAAAGGGCGACTTGCGCACCAGACGATGCACGCCGATCTCCGCTTTCAGAAATCCGTACGCGTACTCACCCTTGATCGACACTGTGGCCGACTTGATGCCCGCCTCTTCGCCCGCCGTACATTCCATCAATTCGGTCTTGAAACCTTTGCGCTCGGCCCAGCGCAGATACATGCGCAACAGCATTTCGGCCCAGTCCTGCGCCTCGGTACCACCGGAACCTGCATTGATATCGAGAAAAGCGGACTCAGCATCCGTTTCACCGCCCAGCATCTGGGCAAGCTCAAGCTTTTCAATCTCCTGTTGCACTCCGTTCAGCCCAGCAACGGCCTCCAACTGGGAATCCTGATCGCCTTCCTCGGCCCCCATCTCGAACAGCGTTGTCGCATCTTCCAGCGCCGATTCGGCATCGAAATACGTTTTCAGAACGCGCTCGACACGGGTGCGATTCTGCATCAGGGCCTGAGCCTCTTCCGGCTTATCCCAAAGCGTCGGATCCTCGATGCGTGCGTTTAACTCACGTAATTCTTCTTCTTTGCTTTCGACGTCAAAGCGACCTCCGCATGGCTTTCAGGCGAACAGCATAATCCTCCGCCCTGCTTCT
>CAZDJY010000006.1:0-3416 GCA_964505835.1 uncultured Zetaproteobacteria bacterium
CTTGTTTTCATATAAAAGGGCTCCTGTTAATCAGATAGTTGTTTTACAGATGCTTGTTTTCCAGCGCGGCGAATCATGTGATCCAAATGGTACGTCAAACGTGATGCAGCTCACAAGTTAACATCTTTTCATTCAGTCTTTATGCTGCTCAAATCAAAGACTCGATGAAAGCGGAAAAAGCGCCCTGAGGGGATGAATGCGCGGACAAATCAGGGGATGAACTTTAAGCGAAAAGGATATATATTGCGCCACCCTAATTTTAAATATCAATCATAGGAGTCGCCACATGGCACTGAACGTCTACTACGACAAGGACGCAGATCTTTCGATCATCAAATCCAAGAAGGTTGCAATCATCGGTTATGGTTCGCAGGGCCATGCTCACGCGAACAACCTGAAAGATTCAGGTGTGGACGTTACTGTCGGCCTGCGTGCCGGTTCTTCTTCGATTGCCAAAGCTGAAGCTCATGGGCTGAAAGTAAGTGGCGTTGCTGAAGCTGTTGCAGCTGCTGATGTTGTCATGGTTCTGACTCCGGATGAATTCCAGTCCGTTCTTTATCGTGATGAGCTTGAGCCAAACCTGAAGAAGGGTGCAACCCTTGCCTTCGCGCACGGTTTTGCCATTCACTACAATCAGATTGTACCTCGCGCTGATTTAAACGTCATTATGA
Source organism: uncultured Zetaproteobacteria bacterium (assembly GCA_964505835.1). Classification (GTDB taxonomy): domain Bacteria; phylum Pseudomonadota; class Zetaproteobacteria; order Mariprofundales; family Mariprofundaceae; genus JAJRVH01. Next base: position 672 of record CAZDJY010000006.1, read on the forward strand.
TTGCTCCCAAGGCGCCCGGTCATACCGTTCGCTCTGAATTTGTTAATGGTGGCGGCATCCCTGATCTGATTGCTATGCATCAGGATGCAACCGGCGATGCCAAGGCCATTGCCTTGTCTTATGCCTCAGCCATTGGTGGCGGTCGTACCGGCATCATCGAGACCACATTCAAGGACGAAACAGAAACCGATCTGTTCGGTGAACAGGCTGTTCTCTGCGGTGGTGCAGTTGAACTCATCAAAGCCGGTTTCGAAACCCTGACCGAAGCAGGTTATGCACCGGAAATGGCTTATTTCGAATGTCTGCACGAGATGAAACTAATCGTCGACCTCATTTATGAAGGTGGCATTGCCAACATGAATTACTCCATCTCCAACAATGCCGAGTATGGTGAGTATGTGACCGGTCCACGTGTGATCAACGATGAATCCCGCAAGGCGATGCGTGAAGCGCTACACAACATCCAGACCGGTGAATATGCCAAGCAGTTCATTGCGGAGGGCGCAACCAATTATCCTTCCATGACAGCCTACCGGCGCCTGAATGCAGCCCACCCGATCGAGCAGACCGGTGAAAAGCTGCGTGCGATGATGCCATGGATCAAGAAGATCGTGGACAAATCCAAGAACTGATCCAGGTCATTCTAGCGAATCAAAGGGGGGAGGTGTTTTGCACCTCCCCCCTTTTTATTATTTCCCGGCCGATAACCTCCCTTTCACCTTTGATCTGTTAGGCTCGCCGTGTGAATCCTAAAGCCTCCATATCCTCGGCCATGCCCAATGTGCCCAACGTGCCCAGCCTGATACCCCGGCAAAGCCCGAGGGAAGCAAGTCGTGCCTCTGAATTGCCAATGTCGCGTGCCGAGATGGATGCACTGGGCTGGGATGTTTGCGATATCATCATCGTCACCGGTGATGCCTATATCGATCACCCCAGTTTCGGTATGGCTGTGATCGGACGGGTACTCGAAGCTCAGGGATTCCGCGTCGGCATTATCTCCCAGCCCGACTGGAAGTCGGCCGACGACTTCAGGCAATTGGGCAGGCCGAATCTTTTTTTCGGCGTCACAGCCGGAAATATGGATTCGATGGTCAATCATTATACTTCCGAGCGCCGCATCCGTTCAGACGATGCCTATACAGCCGGTGGAATGGCCGGCAAACGTCCGGATCGGGCGGTCACGGTCTATGCCCAACGCTGTCGCGAGGCTTATAAGGGTGTGCCGGTGATTATCGGCAGCATCGAAGCCAGCCTCAGGCGTATTGCCCATTACGATTACTGGTCGGATCAGGTACGCCGATCTGTATTGCCCGATTCGAAGGCCGATATGCTTGTTTACGGCAATGCCGAGCGCCAGATCATCGACATTGCACACCGGCTGGCTAAAGGTGAATCCGTCAGGGATATGACCGATATTCGCGGCACGGCTTTCATGCGAGCTGATGTCCCGGCAGGCTTCCATGAGATTGATTCGCGCAAGCTGGATACGCCGGGCCAGTTGATCGAACATCCCGATCCCTATGCGATGCAGGACTCAAACACTTCAGCCTGCCAAAGCGTATCCCCGCCTGATCCGCAGACAGAGTCCCAACAAAAACGCCTGATGACCCGCAGCCTGGACCTGGAACACACGGTCATTCGCCTACCCTCTTACGAGGAGGTTAAGGATGATCCTGTCCTCTATGCGCATGCATCGCGTCTGATGCATCTGGAAACCAATCCGGGAAATGCACGCGCGCTGGTGCAACGGCATGGCGCTCGTGAGGTATGGCTAAATCCGCCGGCCATTCCTCTCAGTACAGCCGAGATGGATCATGTCTTCGGCCAGCCCTACACCCGCCTGCCACATTCATCCTACGGCGAAGCACGCATCCCCGCCTACGATATGATCAAGCATTCGGTGAATATCATGCGCGGCTGTTTCGGCGGCTGCACCTTTTGCTCGATCACCGAACATGAGGGGCGCATCATCCAGAGTCGCTCGGAGGATTCCATTATCCACGAGATTGAGGAGATTCGCGACAAGACCCCGGGCTTTACCGGTCATATTTCAGATCTCGGTGGTCCCACGGCCAACATGTATCGTCTGGCCTGCAAGTCCAAAGATATCGAGGCTGCCTGCCGCAAGCCTTCCTGCGTATTCCCCGATATCTGCAAAAACCTGAATACCGATCATACGCCGTTGATTCACCTGTACCGACGGGCTCGTCAGTTACGTGGCATCAAGAAAATTCTGATCGCTTCCGGGCTACGCTACGATCTGGCAGTGCAATCGCCCGAATACATCGAGGAACTGGTGACCCATCACGTCGGTGGTTATCTGAAGATTGCGCCGGAACATACGGAGGATGGCCCGCTATCGATGATGATGAAACCGGGAGTTGGCAGCTTTAACCGGTTCAAGAAACTGTTCGACTTCTATTCCAGAAAAGCCGGCAAGAAACAATATCTGATCCCTTACTTTATTGCCGCTCATCCCGGCACCACCGACGAGGACATGCTCAATCTGGCCTTGTGGCTGAAAAGGAATGATTTCCGGCCTGATCAGGTGCAAGCATTCCTGCCATCGCCGATGGCCACCGCCTCGGCCATGTACCATTCCGGCCGCAATCCATTGCGCAAAATCGGGCGCAAGTCTGCAACGGTTTTCACACCCAGGCGCAAGAAGCAACGCGATCTGCATAAGGCATTCCTGCGTTATCACGACAAGGCCAACTGGCCTATGCTGCGCGATGCGCTGAAACG
>CAZDJY010000006.1:3516-20995 GCA_964505835.1 uncultured Zetaproteobacteria bacterium
GTTTTGCATAACTGTTGAGCCGCGATATATTATTGCTTTCCCTTTCCGGAGTTCGGTATGAAGCGCATTGTCCAATCCCCCAAGGTATTCCTGCTATCCTTTATTCCCGTGTTACTTTGCCTGCTCTCAGCAACTGCTCAGGCATTGCCTGCGACCAGGGTCTTCGAAGGCAAACTTCCGGCCACAGCTGATAAGTCAGCCAACCGACTGGTTGATTTGACCTTCACCCTGTACAACGCTGAAACAGGCGGCCAGCCGGAATGGACCGAAATCCATCTTGGGGTGCTGCTCAAGAACAATCATTTCCAGGTAAAATTGGGGAAAAACAATCCCCTGAACAAGCTTGACCCGAAAAAAAACTATTACCTGGCTACCCAAATCGGTCTTAAGATGGATGCGCCGGAAGCAGGGGCCAGAAAGCTTCTGTTCAAAGCCATAGCCCCGGCTGTGGATCAAAAACCAGCCCATGATGTACAACCCCCTGCCCAGGCACCTGCGCATCGTTCGCTCTCCCCTGCTTCGCCTTCGCTCGTATCAAAGCCGGAAATTATCGCGCCTGCAGCACAGATCACCCTCCCAGGCCCATCCTCGACCCGGGCCATCAACAGCATCAGTCAACAACTGGAAAAACATATCAGGGATAAAAGTATCCATTATCGTCAGGGCAAGGGCTCGCATCTGGATGCCGACCTTCTCGATGGCAAGGACTCGAGTTATTTCGCCGGCAAGGGAATGCTTGAAGCACATGTGCAGAACAAAAAGAATCCACATGCCGTAACCGCTGCCCAGATCGACACTTATAGCCGGGCCGAGGTTGCCGGCATGATACAGAAAATGCAGCAGCAGATTTCGGCGCTGCAGGAGAAACTGAAATATGTGACGGTCAACGGCTCCGATATGCGTATCAGCGGTGCCAATCTGCATGTTGAAAACGGTTCAGACTCGACCAGCGGCAAGGTCAATGGCCTTGGCAATATCATTATCGGTTATGCTGAGCCCAGAGCCGGCGTCAATATCAGAACCGGCTCCCATAATCTGATCATCGGCGACAAGCATAATTACTCCAGTTACGCAGGTCTTGTCGCCGGTTACCACAATGCCATATCCGCCCCCTATGCGAACGTCTGCGGCGGCACCAACAACACCGCCGAAGGGCAATACACTTCCGTCACCGGTGGACGCAACAACACTGCCAAGGGAGAGAATTCATCGGTCAGCGGCGGCATCAAGAATATCACCAGCGGTGAGGATGACTGGGCCGCCGGAGGTCTGTTTCAGACCCAGTAGGCTGAACCGGGGCCAGGGCCTGTTCACACTAAGTTCACACTAATCCACAGCCCGCAAAGCCTCAGCCACTGCGGCATGCACAACTTTTCCGGATCGGGTATTCACGCCGCGTGCCAGAGCGGGGCAAGTGCTCAGTGCCCTGGCTACCCCTTCATCGGCCAGTCTCAGCACATAGGGAAGTGTTGCAGCGGTCAAAGCATGCGTACTTGTGGCCGGCACTGCGGCAGGCAAATTCGGCAGGCAGCAATGCAATACGCCCTGTTCGATATAAACCGGCTCCGCATATGTGGTCGGCCGACTCGTTTCACTGATACCGCCCTGATCGATAGCGACATCAATAAATACAGCCTCATGCTTCATCCGGGCAATGTCATCCCGGCTCAGCAACAGCGGTGCATGAGCTCCGGGAATCAATGCAGCTCCAATCAGTAATTCACATTCAGGCAGCAAAGCATGGAGAATGTCGTGAGTGTATGCCTTAACCTCAATGCTCGGAAATGCTTTCGCGAGTTCGGCAAGGCGCTGTTGATCGGCTTCCAGCATGATCACTCTTGCCCCGAGTCCGGCCGCCACGGCCGCAGCATGGCGGCCTACGTTGCCTCCACCCAGAATCAATACTGTGCAGGGAGAAACATCGGAAATGCCGCCCACGAGCCGCCCCATACCGGGAAATGCCGTGCCATTCTCCTTCTGCAGAAAACGAACCCCCAGTTGCAAAGCCACGCGCCCCGCCACCTGACTCATTGGCGCCAATAAGGGTAGAGCTCCGTCATCCTCCTGCACGGTTTCATAACCGATGGCGCAAACACGACGGCTGACCAATTCCGCAGCCAGATCGGGGACTGCCGCCAAATGCAAATAGGTAAACAGCAACATATCCGGCCGAAGATACGCATACTCCTCCGGCAAGGGTTCCTTCACCTTGATAATAAAATCGGCTTGCCACGCTTCAGCCGCTGTTGCGACGATTTTCGCTCCGGCTGAAGCATAGTCATCATCGGAAAACCCGCTGTCACAACCCGCATGATGCTGAATCATGACATCGTGGCCATGCCCGACCAGCTTGCGCACACCCTCAGGCGTCACCGACACCCGGTGTTCTCGATTTTTTATTTCCCTGGGTATGCCAAGTCGCATGTCCGCCCCTTCATTTAGAGAATCATATTCGACGATGGACAGTGTAGCAGAATGAGCTGCCGGCGAGAAAACAATGCCGGGTAAATAGAGTTGGGAGGCTATAAAACCACCATTAAGATGGCCGGTGGACTATCAATATGAGTGTCCTCTCCTAGCCACAAGCGGACATTGGAATTTTGGGCTATAGTCTCTTTAGTACAGGGAAGGGGCTAAACTCAAATATGAAATTATTTGCGCAAATCGCTTTAATAGCTGGCATTCATATAGCCTTTCTTTTTGCAGGCTATGGTACTGGTTTCTTTGGCTTCGATTTACCTTACAATCTTACTATTGTGCTTTGGCTGGGTGCATCTCCGTTAGTTGCCTTAGTGGTGTATTATCGAACTCTGTCCAATTCACACTGGCTAATTTCCTCACCATATAGGGTTATCTTACTGGGAGCTTGTGCGACAATTGCATCTCTCATCTCGCTCTATATTGGAGCCCTTTTAGCCGTTAATTCTTTTGGAACGTGAATGACTGCTTTTGGCGAAAGCAGGCCTTAGAACAAGAGCAGTTACCGGTCATCCTAGTCGCTATGCGGCCAAGTTAATTGACGCTGTATAGGAGGCGCTAGGTGCTTGTCTTACGCCGTTCCTTACGGGCGCGAATACGCTCTTTCTTATCATCCACCGCATGGGCATCGCGGGGCTTGCGCGGCAGGGGGCGATAGATCTCCACCCTGTCATCCTCATGCAAGACCTGTTCGCCCTTCACCAGCTTGGCAAAGATACCGAGCTTATTGACGCTCAGATCAATCTCCGGATGCGCCTCAAGCAAGCCGCTCATCTGCACCGCCTCAGCAGCCGTTGTGCCTTCAGGGACATCCAGTTGTTCAAGATACTGCTCGTGCGGAAGTGCATACGCGACCCAAACACGCATTATTGATCCCGCATGGCAACGGCACGTTTTTCAAAGGCGTGCACCATGGACTTGCAGGCAGTAGCAAAAACGGGGGAAGCAATCATATCCATCATCATACTGCGAAATTCGAATTCAATCGAGAAATGCACCTTACACCTTCCATCATCCTGATCATCAAAGGTCCAGATGCTTTCCAGAAACCTGAACGGGCCTTCCAGCAAGCGAATCTCCACCAGCTTGTTGGGCACATAACGATCAACCGTCTTGAACGCGTGCTTTACGCCGGCCAGATCAGCGACCAACTCGGCCGTCAGCTCGCCGTCACTTTGAGACAGCACCTTTGAGTCGGCTACCCAGGGAAGAAATTCTGCATAGGCATCGATATCCAGCACGATATCGTACATCTGCCGGGCTGTGCAGGTGATGATGCGCGACTCCTCGAAGCTACGCATGATTAGCGCTTTTTTTCCTCGGCGTAAGGATTGGAGCTTGACGAAAATTGAAAACGTAGCGGCACGCCGGTTAACCTGAACGTCTGACGGAAGGATTGCTCGAGGTAGCGCCGGTAGCTTGTCTTCAGAGCCTTGGGCCGATTGCAGAATATCTTGAAGCTGGGCGGGCAGGTGCTCGTCTGGGATGCATATTTCAGCCGAACCACGGCACCGTGGTCGCTTGGAGCATGTTGTGCTTCCTGCACATCCATCAGCCAACGGTTCAACTCACCCGTACCAATCTCGAAATGATTGCGCCTGGCCGCCTTCACCGCCTCACTCAGCAAGCGTTTGACGCCCTTGCCCTGCTTGGCCGAAACACGCAATACCGGAATATCGGACATGCCACGCATGCGAAAGTTCAATCGTTCGGCATAATAATCCCAATCCTGTTTACTCAACAGATCCAGCTTGTTCACCGCCACGATCAATGCACACCCTTCATCGAAGGCCAGCTGCATCAAGCGCATATCCTGCTCGACTATGCCTTCATCCCCGTCCAGCAGCATGACCGCCACATCTGCCCGGCGGAAAGCCTGAACGGCCTTCACACGGGCAACAAATTCGATTACATCGGAGAGGCGTCCGTGACGACGCTGCCCGGCCGTATCTACCAGCCTCACGACCCCGTCACCATAGGCCATATCCGAATCGATCGCATCGCGGGTTGTCCCGGCCACATCACTAACCACCATGCGATCGCGGCCGAGCCAGGCATTGATCAAGGTTGATTTTCCGACATTCGGGCGACCGATAACTGCAACGCTGGCAATCACATCTTTGGCATCCGATTCAGGCTCGTCGACTTCAGGTATCAGCCCATCGACATAGGCCAGCAGTTCCTTAATCCCCTGCCCGTGTGCGGCCGATACGGCCTGCGGATCACCCATACCCAGCCCGTAGAACTCCAATGCCGCATCAGGTTTTTCGGCCTTGTTGGCGACCAGAGCAACAGGCAATTGATGGCGGCGTAATTTATCGGCAATGGCTGCATCGACAGGCGTGCTTCCTGCCTGCGCATCTACAACGAACATCACCACATCAGCCACGGCCAGGGCAGCTTCAACCTGAGCATCGATGGCAGGTTGCATCACGTCGTGCGTGCCCTCGCCAATACCGCCGGTATCCACCAGAACGACAGCATGTCGGCCCAAACGACATTCACTCTCAAGCCTGTCCACAGTCACACCCGGACGATCCCCGACAATAGCATGGCGCTTGCCCAGCAAACGATTGAACAGGGTGGATTTTCCGACATTCGGGCGACCGACAATAGCCACGACGGGAAGGCGATTCCGCCTCAGGTCTGATGGATGGTTTAAATCTGCTGACATGAGTTTTTTTTGATTAGTTCAAAAGAAACAGGGTTCCCAGGGAATTGCGCACCAGTACACCTGCTTCCGTGGCTACGGGTGCCCTGTCAATACGCCCTGGCAATTGCACATCAGCAAGCACCTTTCCTTCCGGGCTTACCCGGTACACCTTGCCCGTGTCATCAGCCACCCAAAGGGCGCCCCGATACAGAGCCGGTCCGGTCAGTTCTCCATGCGTCAGCTGCTGCTTCCACAAGGTTTCACTATGTCCGGCATCAAGAGCGCTGACTGCGCCTGCACTGTCGGCAACATACAAATGTTTATGCAGCAGCAAAGGGCTGGATTTCAAAGAGAGTTTCCGATCCAGCAAACGGCTGCCATCGAGCAGTGATAGAAACACAAGCTCACCCTGGAAAACGGATACGGCCAGCATATTCTCATCCCGACCGGATTGAGCGGCAGGAATCAGAACCGGGGTCGAAGTGGGGACCCGTAGCTCGCTCAATACCGCCGCACGATTATCCAAAAGCAACTGCCGCTTCCACACCAGAGCACCGGTATCAGCGCGCAAAGCCACCACGTCACCATTACTGAGGGCGACATACAACTGCCCGTGATCCAGTAACGGCGATGGCGTCATACGCATCGAAAGGCCACCGGAAGGGCCAGTATAACTCCATAGTTTCTTGCCTTCGCTGTTAAAACGGTAAATACGATTGTCTGCAGTCTGGATAACAAAACCGCTGCCAACAGCGACTGGCTCGGACATCAGTACCGAAGGCAAATCCTGTTGCCAGGCGACGATGCCCTTTTCAACATCCAGCCCATAGATATGTCCGCCAACATCGCCCACGATGACCAAGCCGTTACCGAGCTGCAGGGCGCCCGATTCGCAGGTTTCCATCAAGGCAATGCGGTTCAGCTCCCTGCCAGCCATGTCATACACGCGCAAGCGGCGATCCTGTGTGCCGGCAACGATGCGAAGACCTGCTGCTGTCCTGGCTACTGACGGAATACTAAAGCCGGAAGGCGATGCAGGCCGACGTTGATCGAGATCAACCTGCCATTGAATGTGAATTCCACCGCTCTGTTCGGCGAAGCTAAGAGAAACCTCTGATGTTTTCGCGATGGGAAGCTCCGCACTCTGCTCATCATCGCTCCACCACGAGGACAGCGTCGAGCATCCGGAAATTGCCAGAACTAGAAATAGCATCAGAGTCCGGCCGATAAGCATATCGGCTCGCGTCAGGGGCTTTGGCATCAGGAAGCTTTTAAAGACTTAGCCGATGAGGAACCGGACAACCTGCTTTCAATCTTGCTTTTCAGATCATTGTCCAGTGACGGGGCATCAAGCGCTTTCTTCAGATGTATCTGCTGCTCGCTCACATCATCACTGGCTTGGGCCAGCAGATACTGGCGCAGTTGCTCATACTGTTTGCCAACCTGCTCTTCAAGTACGGAACGTGCTGCCGCCTTATCGCCTGTCTGTAATTTCAGCTCGGCCAGATCCAGTCGCGCCTGCCATATCCACTCCTGCATCGCGTTTGATGCATGAATCACTGCCTGCAGATGCGTTTCAGCCTTTCCACCATCATAGTTCGCCAGCAACATCTCAGCCATGGTCGCATAACTACTACCGGAAAAATCACTGACAACCTTCTGCAACAATGCGAGCTTTTTGTCCGTCTCTTTCTCACCCAATGCCTGCTGATAAACCATTGCCGCAGAAGCGCGCTCTGTCTTGCTGTGTTCAAGCCACAGGCCGCCACCGATCAGCACAATCACCAGAGCAATAACGCCGGCAATCAGGGATTGGGTATTGGCTTCCAGCCACGCAGTCAACTGGGCCGAACGCATATCGCGTTTCAGCTCCGCCATCTCCGCATCCATGGGTGCCTCTGCTGGCTGATTCTTTTCACTCATATGATTCTCCATATCTGTTTAAACTGGCAGGCCTTGCCAAAAAGACGGCAAGGCCTGCGCAAGCTAGAAGCCGGTCATCGACTGTCAATGTCGGCGGGGCCTCAATATCCGTCTTTTTGATATTCTATTCCGTGATCAAGTCGTAAAAAGTCCGTCCATCGGCGCGATGATGACTTTTTACGAAGTCATCATTGCGTAACTTCTGCCTGTTTTTGCCGGCGCTCCAGCACAATCGACAGCACACTCTTTACCAGTGCCGCCATCGGAATCGCGATAATCACACCGACCACTCCCCATAAAGCGCCGAATACCAGAATAGCCACGACGATTGCGATCGGATGCAGATTCACCATTTCGGAAAATAGCCACGGCACCATCAGGTTGGCATCCAGCGCCTGAATCACGCCATAAGCCAACAGGCTATACATCGCCATATCCGACCAGCCCCATTGGAAAAAAGACAGCAAGACAACCGGAATTGTCACTACCGCAGCGCCGACAAACGGAATCCATACGGACAAGCCTGTCAGCACACCCAGCAGCAAGGCGTATTCATGCCCCATCCACCAGTACACCAGATACATGGCAAGACCGACCGCCATCGCTTCCCAGAACTTGCCGCGGATATAGTTGCCGATCTGGTGATCAAGTTCGGCCCATACGCGGTTGAGCAAGGTCCTGTTCTGCGGCAGAAATTGCTGTGCCCACTGAATGATCTGTTTCTCATCCTTGAGCAGGAAGAAAACCAGCACAGGCACCAGTACCGCATACACCAGCAAGGTGATCATACCGGGGATGGATGCAATCGAGAAACTCAGCAACTGACCGCCCCACTCCTGCAATTTTCCGGCCCCGGCGGCAATCAGGTTTTGCAGATACTCCGGATTCATCCATTCGGCGTGATTGACCTGCAACTGATGCAGATTATCTCGTATCGCCTGCACATATTGCGGTGCATGGGTTACCAGCCTGCCAATCTGCTCGGTCAACAGCGGCAAAACTGCCAGTAGCAGGAACATCAGCAGCAGCATGGCGCCACTGCCGGTCAGAAAGATGGCCAGCAACCTTGGAATCCGGCAACGCCCGAGCAGGTCCACGATACCGTCCAGCACATAAGCCAGCGCAATCGCCAACAGCAGCGGTGCCAGCATCGGCCCGAAAAGGATAAGCATCGAGAAGATCGCTAACAGCGATACCAGCAGCATAACCAACTCGGTATCAGCCAGTCGCAAGCGTAACCACTCTCGCAACTGGTTCATGTTGCAGCATCATCCTTTAATGCGGAGGAACGAACGCCAAGACCCACCAGCACCAATGCAGCCAGCGAAGCCAGCATGTGCAACAAAGCACTGATCCCGTGCCACATACCGAACAACTTGCGCTGCGGATCATCACGGGGCACTTCATCAACAGGCCCCATCTGTTGTTTCAGATCGGCCATCACAGGAGCCAGAGCAAATTCATTGATCGCTACCATCCCGACGACAAGTGCAAGTAACAGCCAGCGCCAGCGTGTTGATTTTGTCGATGGGCTACTACCGATACGCTTCCAGAAGAATGCCAATGCGATGGCAAACAGGAGGATAGCCACGTTGGCCAGATGAAAGATATGACCGGCCAGCATACCGGCCTGAGCAACACTCTCCGCTTTGGCAAACAACACCGGTGCGACGACATATCCCGGCACGATAAGCAGGGCAAGAATCATGGCCAGACAGAGTCTGGCCGAAGCAATGCGAAGGCACTCAGCTTTCACCGGATATCCTGCAACTCATGGAGATTAAACGTACTCAATGGATTGAATTTCATACTCTCGTTCTCCACCCGGCGCTTGCACAATCCCCACGTCACCCTCTTCCTTACCGATCAATGCTCGCGCAATCGGTGAGGTAATAGATACCTTGCCCGCCTCGATATCCGCTTCATCAACCCCAACGATCTGATAGGTAACTTCCGTACCCTCGTTGACATCAATCAATTCAACCGTTGCCCCAAAGACAACCTTTTCAGCCGTGATCGTCGCCGGATCAATCACATGTGCTCGCGCCAGGCTGTCTTCCATATCCTTGATACGGCTCTCATTCAAGCCCTGCTCTTCCTTGGCTGCATGATATTCGGCATTTTCCGACAGATCACCATGCGCCCGCGCTTCCTCAATGGCGGCAACGATGCCATGTCGTTTTTCGCCCTTCAGATACTCCAGCTCCTCACGCAGCTTCTCCATACCCTGTTTCGTCATTGGAACCCGTTCCATCAGTTCGCTCCCTGCTGTGTTGATGATACATGATGATAGTCCTGAATGCTGCATACTGCAGTCACATCCGATTTCTCCACAATTGAAGTGGCTGCAGCCAGGCCGCCTGCCATCGTCGTATAATATACAATACCGCGATCCAAAGCAGCCTGACGGATAGATGTTGAATCCTTGATCGCCTGCGCACCCTCAGTGGTATTGACGATCAAATCGACTTCGTCGCTAAGCAAGCGATCCACGATATGCGGACGCACACCGTCAATCACCTTGGCCACTTTGACAGCCTCAATACCTGCTCCCGTCAAGGCTACATGCGTGCCTGCCGTGGCCAGCAATTCAAATCCTGCCCGAGACAGCAAGCGTCCAAGCTCGATCGCTTGCTCCTTGTCGACATCGCGCACTGAAATAAAGGCGCGTCCGGATTCCGGCAACCGCTGACCAGCACCCAACTGAGCCTTGGCGAAAGCTGCCGGAAATTGCCTTGCAATTCCCATCACTTCGCCAGTGGACTTCATTTCAGGACTGAGCAGGGGATCCACACCACGGAACTTCACAAACGGGAACACCGCTTCCTTAACTGCGCGGTAGTTGCTCGGCTGAGGAATTTCATCAATACCCTGATCTTCCAAACTCTGGCCGACCATGACGCGTGCGGCGATCTTGGCCAAAGGCTTGCCGACAGCCTTGGATACGAACGGCACCGTTCGCGAGGCGCGCGGATTGACTTCCAGCACATAAATCGTCTCGCCCTGAACAGCAAACTGAATATTCATCAAGCCCCGGACATTCAACGCCATGCCCAGCGCTTCGGTCTGGCAACGCACCTCGGCAACAACCGCCTCTGATATGGAATGCGGCGGCAAGCAGCAGGCAGAATCACCTGAATGCACGCCGGCCTCCTCAATATGTTCCATGATGCCACCAATCACCACACGCGAGCCATCAGCAAGCGCATCGACATCCATCTCAACGGCACAATTCAAAAATCGGTCCAGCAATACCGGGTGATCGGGGCTGACAGAAACCGCTTCGCGCATATATCTGAGCAAGCCTGCCTCATCATGTACGATCTGCATGGCCCGGCCGCCAAGCACATAGGATGGTCGCACCACCACCGGATAGCCGATGCTATTGGCAACCGCCAGGGCTTCATCCACGGAACGCGCCGTGCCATTCTCAGGCTGCAGCAGCTTCAGCTCATGTAACAGCTGCTGAAAACGCTCGCGATCCTCGGCCAGATCAATCATATCCGGACTGGTGCCGATAATCGGTACACCGGCCTGCTCAAGCGATTCGGCCAGTTTCAATGGTGTCTGACCACCGAACTGAACGATTACGCCGTGCGGTTTTTCAACCTCGACGATCGCCATGACATCCTCAAATGTCAGCGGCTCGAAATACAATCGGTCGGAGGTATCGTAATCAGTGGAGACGGTTTCCGGGTTGCAGTTAACCATAATGGTTTCGTAACCGTCCTCGGACAGTGCAAATGCCGCATGAACGCAGCAATAATCGAATTCGATCCCCTGACCAATCCGGTTCGGGCCACCGCCAAGGACCATGATTTTCTTTTTGTCACTCGGCCGTGCCTCACATTCATCCTCATAGCTGGAGTAAAGATACGGAGTATGCGCCTCAAATTCGGCCGCACAGGTATCCACCCGCTTGAATACCGGTACGACCCCGCAATCGGAACGGCTCTGGCGTACTTCACTTTCACTGCAATCCAACAATGTTGCCAGACGCAGATCGGATAACCCTTCCCGCTTGGCCGTGCGCCAGTCATCGGCAGTCAGTTCGCCCAGCTTGCGGCCGACCAGCGATTTTTCCAGTTGGATGACCGTATTAATCTCGCACAGAAACCACGGATCGATGCGCGTCACATCAAACACGCGTTGCTCGCTCCAGCCACCTGCTTCACCGAGACGCAGGGCCTCGCCCAGCCACCACAGGCGCTCAGCACCCGGCACAGCCAGTTTTTCCTGCAGAAATACGTCGACATCGACATCTTCCGGCAGTTCGAAGTCAAAGCCGTCAGTGCCGGTCTCCAGGCCACGCATGGCCTTGCCCAGTGATTCGGTAAACGAACGTCCGATGGCCATCACTTCGCCGACCGATTTCATTTGCGTGGTCAAGCGATGGTCGGCACCGGGAAACTTCTCGAAGGCAAAACGCGGCAACTTGGTGACAACATAATCGATCGTCGGCTCAAAGGCTGCATAAGTCTCGCCAGTGATATCGTTACGGATCTCATCCAGCGAATAACCAACTGCCAACTTGGCCGCAATCTTGGCAATCGGAAAGCCAGTCGCCTTGGAGGCCAGCGCAGAAGAACGCGACACGCGCGGGTTCATTTCAATGATGATCAGGCGTCCGTCAACGGGGTTGACGGCAAACTGAACGTTCGAGCCGCCCGTCTCCACACCGATCTCGCGCAGGCAGGCAATCGAGGCATCACGCATGCGCTGGTATTCCTTGTCGGTCAGCGTCTGGGCCGGGGCAACGGTAATCGAATCGCCGGTATGCACGCCCATCGGATCAAGATTTTCAATCGAGCAGATGATGACGCAGTTATCGTTATGATCGCGCATCACCTCCATCTCGTATTCTTTCCAGCCGATAATCGATTCCTCGATCAGGACCTCGTCGGTCGGACTGGCATCAATACCTGAGGCCGCGATCTGCTCGAACTCTTCGGGATTATAGGCAATGCCGCCACCAGAACCACCGAGCGTGAAGCTTGGTCGAATAATAATCGGATAGCCGATCTCGGAGGCCAGCATGCGCGCTTCTTCCATGGAATGGGCGAATCCGCCGCGCGCCATCTCCAGGCCGATATGGTCCATCGCCTGTTTGAACATCTCGCGATCTTCGGCCTTATCAATGGCCTCGGGCTGCGCTCCGATCAACTTGACGTTAAAGCGATCCAGAATGCCGTGTTTGTTCAGACTTAACGCACAATTCAGCGCCGTCTGGCCGCCCATGGTCGGCAGAATCGCATCCGGCCGCTCTTTCTCGATGATCCGGGCCACCACTTCCCAGGTCACCGGCTCGATATAGGTTGAATCAGCAAATTCGGGATCGGTCATGATGGTCGCCGGGTTCGAGTTCACCAGAATCACCCGGTAACCTTCTTCCTTCAGCGCCTTGCAGGCCTGTACGCCCGAGTAATCGAACTCGCACGCCTGACCGATCACAATCGGCCCTGCTCCAAGAATCATAATGGATTGGATATCGTCTCGACGTGGCATACGGCAGGCTACTCCTTGCAGAAAACAAGCGCTCGCGCTTGGCTTCCCGGACACAGAAAACGGGTAAGCACAGCACTCACCCGTCATTCCCCCAACCCTAGCCTAGCCGGCAGCAGGGGAAAAGATGCAAATCATTTCCCCTGACATTCCACCCAGAACAGCCTAATTGGTTCCATCAATATATAGTGTGGACAGGACTTAGCCCGTCCATTGTATCTCAAAGAATACATCATGCCGCCTCCTGGCATTGACGGCATGGCTTCCGTACAACGGCTTAATCCAACAAGCAGGGATCAGACGATGAAAGAACTGCTCTTACGGACGGAAGATCAGACAAGACAACGGCGGCAGTGTGATCACAATCGAATGCGGCTGATCCATCCAGGCACGCTCTTCCGAGCTGACCCCACCGGCATTGCCAATGTTTGAACCACCGTACACCTCGGAATCGGTATTCATCACTTCTTTGTAATTGCCGGCCTCGGGAACACCAAGACGGTAATTGCCACGCGGAACAGGCGTCATGTTAAGCACCACAACCACCGGACCCCCGTTCTTGTCGCGGCGAATAAAGCTCAGTGTCGACTGGTCGGCATCGTTGCAATCCACCCACTGAAATCCTGCGCCATCGAAATCAACCTCATGTAGAGCCGGCACATCCTTATACAGATGATTCATATCGCGCATCATCAGCTGCAGGCCACGGTGCGGCATAAAATTGGCCTGATCCCAGGATAGTGAAGTATCAAAATTCCATTCCGGCCACTGGCCGAATTCCAAACCGTTAAACATCAACTTCTTGCCCGGGTGCGCATACATGAACGCATAAAGCAGACGCAGGTTGGCGAACTTTTGCCAATCGTCACCCGGCATCTTCTGAGGCATTGAGCCCTTGCCGTGCACGACCTCATCATGCGAAAACGGCAGGATAAAGTTCTCGGTAAAGGCATAGACCATTGAGAACGTTATCTCATGATGATGATAGGAGCGGTGTACAGGATCCTCTTCAATATAGGACAGCGTGTCATTCATCCAGCCCATATTCCATTTCATCGTAAAACCGAGTCCGCCGAGATAGGTCGGACGGCTCACCATTGGCCACGAGGTCGATTCCTCGGCCATGGTCACAGCACCCGGAAAGCGTTCATGCACCAGGCAATTGAATTGTTTCAGGAATTCAACGGCCTCCAGATTCTCACGGCCACCGAATTTGTTCGGCGTCCACTCGCCCTCTTCGCGGGAATAATCAAGATACAGCATGGAAGCCACCGCATCCACGCGCAAGCCGTCGAGATGGTATTTGTCGAGCCAGAACAGGGCCGAAGCAGTGAGAAAATTGCGCACCTCGTTACGACCGAAGTTGAAGATATACGTACCCCAGTCCTTATGCTCACCGAGACGCGGGTCCTCATGTTCGTAAAGAGGCGTACCATCAAAGCGTGCCAGACCGTGCGCATCCTTCGGAAAATGCGCCGGCACCCAGTCAAGGAAGACGCCGATGCCGTGCTGATGGCAGTAATCGACAAAATATCGGAAATCGTCGGGCGTACCGAATCGGCTGGTCGGGGCGAAATAACCGACCGTCTGGTAGCCCCATGATCCGTCGAACGGATGCTCAGTGACCGGCATGAGTTCAATATGGGTATAACCCATCCATTCGCAATATTCGACCAATTGATGCGCCGCTTCACGATAGCTGAGGTATTCGGAGCCATCACCGCCGCGTCGCCAGGAGCCAAGATGCACTTCATAGATGCTCATCGGTTTATCGGCGGCCTGCGTCTCGGGCCTGGATTTCATCCAGGCATTATCACTCCACTGATATTTCTTCGCATCATGAACCACACTGGCCGTTGCCGGGCGTAGCTCCATCTGCTGGGCATAAGGATCCGCTTTTTCGAACACATCCTGATTCTTACCACGCAGTTCAAATTTATAGACCTCACCCTCGCACAGGCCGGGGATAAAGATCTCCCATATACCGGATGAACCGCGCACCCGCATCTGATGTTCCCGTCCATCCCAGTGGTTGAAGTTACCGATCACAGACACGCGCTCGGCCGACGGCGCCCAAACAGCAAAACCGACGCCTGATACGCCCTCGTGTTCGCGCACATGCGCGCCCATGATCCTATATTTCTCGTAATGGTTGCCTTCGCCGATCAGATGCAAATCCATATCGCCGAGGATCGTACCGAAGCGATAGACATCCTCTTCTTCCCACTGATGCCCTTCTTTATTCTCAATACGCAGGCGATAGGCACGATCGAAATCACCATCTTTCCAGACCAGCTCAAAGAAATCCGTTCCTTCAAGCCGAGGCATGGGAACAGCTTTACCCTTGTCAGGCAGCAACCACATCTTTTCCGCCCGAGACTTAAAAGCACGCACAACGATACCCGCCAGGTCAGTCGGTTTCGCAGTTGGTTTTGTAGTTGCTTTAGCGCTCGACTTCGCCGCTGATTTCTTTGCCGGGGTGGCTGAAGACGCAGGATGACGCCCCAACCAAGCGAAAGGATCGTGGCTGCGCGCCTCCAGAATAGCCCAGGCTTCGTTGGATAGATTCTTTTTAGCGCTCATGGCAAATCCTCTTTATCAAAATCTCTTCATCAATCTTCATCAAAATAAGTTCACTAACCGGCCGACTCAAAGCGTTCGATTTCAATCGCTTGACGATCAGGTGATCACTGTCGGCTTGTCGCGGCCGGTCAACTGTTTCAAATGAGACACATAATCCGCTGCGACAATCAAGTCGGCCAGTGCATCCTGCGCATCCATTCCATGTTTGGCTGCATCAGCCTCGTATGACTCCAGATACAGACGTACGGTTGCGCCGCTTGTGCCGGTGCCGGACAGGCGGAAGATGATTCGTGAACCGTCCTCGAAAAGGATACGCACACCCTGATTCGAGCTTACACTGCCATCCACGGGATCAGTATAGGCGAAGTCATCACAGGACTGCACCACACGATGCGCCAGAGTCTGGCCGCTCAGGCTTGCGAACTGATTGCGCACATTCTGCAACACCTTTGCAGCCGCATCGCTATCCACGCCTTCGTAATCGTGACGTGAATAATAATTGCGGCCAAATTTCTGCCAGTGCGCTTGAACGATGTTGGATACCGAATCCTTGCGCACGGCAAGAATATTAAGCCAGAACAATACTGCCCAAAGGCCATCCTTCTCACGTACATGGTTCGAGCCTGTTCCAAAGGATTCCTCGCCGCATAGTGTCACCCGGCCGGCATCCATCAGATTACCGAAGAATTTCCAGCCGGTCGGCGTTTCGTAACAATCAAGCCCCAGCGCTTCGGCCACGCGGTCGGCTGCAGCAGATGTAGGCATCGAGCGTGCAATGCCGGCAATACCCCCCTGATAACCGGGAGCTGCGTCGGCATTGGCAGCAAGAACCGCCAGCGAATCGCTCGGAGTGACAAAGAAATGATTACCGAGAATCATGTTGCGATCGCCGTCACCATCCGAAGCCGCTCCAAAATCAGGCGCATCATCACCATACATCTTTTCAACCAGCTCAGCCGCATAGGTCAGGTTCGGGTCGGGATGACCACCGCCAAAATCCTCTTTCGGTTCACCGTTCATGACCGTGCCTGCAGGCGCTCCAAGTGCACCTTCAAGTATTGCTGTTGCATACGGACCGGTCACAGCATGCATCGCATCAAATGCCATTCGGAAATCACCTGCTAACAGGTTGCGGATGGCATCGAAATCAAACAGGGACTGCATCAATTCGGCGTAATCGGCAACCGAATCGATCACCTCAACCTGCATCTCACCCAGCGTAAAGCTGCCGACGGAATCAAGGTCAAGATCATCGGCTACCAGAAGTTTATATCCATCTATCGTCTCGGTGCGGGCATAGATCGCCTCGGTGACTCCCTCAGGGGCCGGGCCTCCGTTGCCGATATTATACTTGATGCCGAAATCCTCATCCGGACCGCCGGGGTTATGGCTTGCAGAGAGAATCAGGCCGCCAAAAGCTTTGTGCTTGCGAATCACACATGATGCTGCCGGCGTCGAAAGAATGCCGCCCTGGCCGACCAGCACCCTGCCAAACCCGTTCGCAGCGGCCATCTTGATGATCGTCTGAATCGCCGTACGATTGTAATATCTGCCATCGCCGCCGACCACCAGCGTCTCACCGCTGTAATCACCGATGACATCAAACGTAGCCTGAACAAAGTTTTCCAGATAATGGGACTGTTGAAATACCTTGACCTTTTTTCTCAGACCGGACGTTCCCGGACGTTGGCCTTCAAATGGCTTGCTGCTCACCTGCTTGATCTGCATGCGCACTCCTCCCTAGGAGGGGCGGATACTATCCCATGCTCTGTGCAAAAGCATCCCGACGTTGATACCCGACATTCTGCACAGCGAGAAGCGAATGATTTTGGAAAATAAAGAAAAATACATTTCGCTGAGCCTTCCTGCCTGATAGCATGCGCTTACTATTTTCAACTCACATTCATGCGACCGAATCCCTTTTCATAGAGATGCGATTGCAAACAACCTGGGGAGGTGGCCATGGGCCTGCAAATGGATCGACATATCAGTAAGCTTACCGCGAACACCGTAGCACTGGTGCTTGCCGGAGGTCGCGGCTCACGCCTGAAGGCATTAACCGATTGGCGTGCCAAGCCTGCGGTTCCGTTCGGAGGCAAGTTCCGCATTATCGATTTCCCCATGTCCAACTGCATCAATTCCGGCATCCGGCACATCTCGGTCATCACCCAATACAAATCACATTCCCTGCAGCGCCACCTGCAACGCGGCTGGAGCTTCCTCTCCGGTCAGTTCGGCGAGTTCATGGAGGTGTTACCAGCCCAGCAACGTACTGGCGAAGGCTGGTATGAAGGAACTGCTGATGCGGTATATCAGAATCTCGATATCATCCGCCATTAT
>CAZDJY010000007.1:0-12770 GCA_964505835.1 uncultured Zetaproteobacteria bacterium
GACGAATCCTTCGTCAGTCGTCCGTATGCACTGCTACGGACTTCTTTCTCAGAATGGCCGCTTCGGGGCCACGCTGTCCATTGCGAGCAAATGTCCGACGTCATCATCACGGCGATTCATGAATAGTCCGGGCTAGTAGGGCGTTCGCATGGACTTTTTCGGTCAGCAGGAACAGGCACGTAAACATACGACCTGGCTGGTGCTGATTTTTTCGGCGGCAGTCGTTGCGATTATTCTGGCTGTTTATCTGGCCGTGGTGGGCGGCTTGTTCTTTGCCCAGTTTTTTCAGGGGCAGCAGTCCTTTTTCCGCGTGGATACCTTGTGGGATCCGCAGCTGTTCGTCTGGACAACGAGCATTGCATTGCTGATGATCGGTTCCGGAAGCCTGTATCGCACCCTGCAATTGAAGAAGGGCGGCGGTGCAGCGGTAGCCGAATTGCTGGGCGGAGAGCGTGTTCCGTCAGCGACCAGCGATCCGCTTGTTCGGCGCATGTTGAACATTACCGAGGAAATGGCCATTGCTTCGGGCGTCCCCGTGCCGCCGGTTTATTTACTGCAACAGAGTGGCATCAATGCCTTTGCCGCGGGCTTCTCCAGCAGTGATGCCGTGATCGCCGTGACGCGCGGGGCGCTGGAATTGCTTAATCGGGATGAGTTGCAGGGCGTCATCGCTCACGAATTCAGTCATATCCTTAACGGTGATACCCGCCTGAAAATGCGGCTGATGGGGCTGCTGTTCGGCATCACGCTAATCTCCGATTCAGGCATCCTGTTGATGACCAGCCGTCATTCCGTTCGCTACTCCGTTGGCCGGCGTGAGCGAGGCGTGCATCCTGCATTGTTGATCATCGGGATGTTATTGTTTTTGGTCGGCACCATCGGCGCGGTCTTTGCCGATATGATCAAGCGAGCAGTATCAAGGCAGCGGGAGTTTCTGGCCGATGCGGCGGCCGTACAGTTCACGCGCAATCCGCATGGTATCGCCAATGCATTGAAGGTGATCGGCGGTTATAAGGAAGGCTCTCGCATTCAACATGCCGGGGTCGATCAGGCCAGTCATTTCTTTTTCGGCAATGCGAGAAAATCATGGCGCAGCAAGGACTGGTGGGCCACACATCCACCTTTGACCGAACGTATCAGACGGATCGATCCCTCGTTCAGGGGCGAAATCCCGAAAATAAAGACCCAGGTGGTAAGCTCCCGCGTTTACAATGAGGCTGCGTCCGCTTTCGATGCGGGCACCGGAGCGCAGGCCGAACATCTGAAAGCCAGCGTCGATCAAATCATGCGGGGCGTGGGTAGTCCTGCGCCGATGCATCTGGCCGAGGCCAGAAGGCTGCTCAAGAAGATTCCGTCCCGGGTGAAGGACTTCGCTCACGATCCGTATACCGCCAGAGCTGCTGTTTACGTGTTGCTGCTGGATGCGGATGCCAAGGCAAGGGCGATGCAACTCAAAGCACTTGAACAGGCTGCCGATCCGGATGTCTATCGCGAGGTGCTGGAGATTCAGCCCGAGATGCAACATCTGGATGCCGAGCTGCTGCTGCCGTTGCTGGAGATGCTGCTTCCGACATTGAAGACGCTATCGAGGCCCCAGTATCTGACTTTTCGCAAGGCTGTGCAGGCCGTTATCAAAAGCGACGGTAAAGTCAGCATCTTCGAATATATGTTGCACCGGATGTTGATGCGCCATCTGAAGCCGGCTTTTGCGACGATCCGGCCGCTTCCGGTAAAATATAATCAGGTACAAGAGGTCAGCGAGGATTGTGCCTGTGTGCTGGTCTGCCTGCTGGCTTACGGTGCACATGCAGACAGGGCAGGGGTGCTGGCCAAAGCAGCAGAGCATCTTGGCATTGAGCTCGATCCACCTGCGGACTTTTCATGTAAACTCGGGCGACTGGATGTGTCATTAAAGCGGCTTGAGCTGGCGGCTCCGGAGGTGAAGAAGCGCCTGCTTACCGCTGCCGTCCACTGCGTACTGGCCGACGGTCGCCTGGCGATCGAAGAGGTGGAGCTGATGCGTGCCATTGCCGATGCTCTGGATAGCCCGATGCCGCCGCTGGCCATGCAGGCGGCATAAGCCCGAGCGTAAATCAGGAGTCGTTTGATGGATGCGATGATGCAGAAGAAGATCGAGCAACTGGGTATCGAGAATATCGAGCGGCATATCTTCCTGTGTTGCGATCAGACTAAACCTTGCTGTTGCAGCAAAGAGGCTGGCCTCGAATCATGGGATTATCTGAAGCGACGCTTGAATGAGTTGAGCCTGAACGGTAAGGGAATCTTCCGAAGCAAGGTGAACTGTCTGCAGGTTTGCCGCAGCGGCCCGATCGCCGTCGTCTATCCCGAAGGGGTGTGGTACCACTCATGTACTCCCGAGGTGCTGGAACAAATCATCCAGCAGCACCTGATTGGCGGCCAGGTGGTAAAGCCTTACCGCATATGCGGTCCAAGGTAAGCGGAGATCCGGGCCCTATGAGATCCGGATTGAATCATTGTCTCCATTTCGCCATCACCTTTTCCGGCGTCGCATCGCCGATGCTGTGATGATCCAACGTTGCCACAGGGGCATAGTGGCACAGGCCCTGACAATGCCCGGGCCGGGCATTGCAGCCCCCGGCCTGTAATGTTGCCAGCAGTTCGGGGCCACCGTATTCGCCGCACTCCGGGCCCTGGCATATTTCAATGCAATCGGCATCCATGTGGATTTAACGGCTGCGATTCAGGGTGTTACAGTCGGTGTGGTGAAATAAATCGGCAAGGCCCTGAATCTTAAGCTGCGTATCTTCCTCATAACTGAAGCTGTCCGAGCCGTGCATGGCAAGCTTCAGTTCGTAGCGCACGGTCTTGAAGTGTTGATCGAGAAAGGGATTGGAGGAAATACCGAAGGTTGGCGAGCCGACATCGGCGGCCATCGAAAAGGCATGATCGTTTGCACGAGCCTTGCCGCCGGCCAGTACATTGACCCCGCGCGGCACGATGAAGCAGCGCATCACCTCGCCGCGTTCAGCGTCCCATAGCCAGTAGCCTAATTCTTCATGGAAGGGATCATCCGCATCCAGCGGCCAGGCCGTCGTAGAGTATTTCAGCGCATACAGGGTTTGCGGACCGTTGGTCACAGGGCCCATGGGCTCGAAGACGATGCGCTCACGAAATGCCGTTTCGACCGGACCATCTGGAGAAGGGGCGATATCGATGCCCTGATTGCCCTCCCAGATGCCGGCGAGTCCTGAAAGTGGACCAAGTTGCTTCAGAATATCATCTGCCATGCTTGCACCTCACGTTGTAGAAAGATAATTCGCCACTTACAGATTCAGATTGCATGACAAAACATCCCCAAGTCAATCAATTATGAAAGCCCCATCGTCAATTATGCATTATGTCCCCGGATTTATGTTATTCGTCCGCGTTGTCAGCACTGATCAACTGCGGACCTTCCAACTGCCATGCTCCGGCAGAATTTTTCTCGATCCAGTAAAGGATGTGAAATGCGTATTTCGGGCCAGTGCGGAATACAGCCGCCTGCGGGGTTGGCAGGTAGAGACCTTCGCTTAACGGTGCGTTGGGAATATCGGCAATGACGATGCCAAGCTGACAAGTTTCACAGACCGCCATCGGAGGACAGGGAGGGCATTCATCATCCTTGCGGATCACATAAGCCTGCACCAGAAAGGTTCGCGGTGCTGTAACCTGCGCTTTCATTTTGTTGACCGATAAGGCATTTGATTCCGGACTAGCGGCCAGAGCATTGCCACTACCAAAGCATGAGAGCAACAGAAGCGCAGCAAGTGGGTGTCTCATTCAACGCCCTGCGAGGCGAACCGTATAGGACGTTACCACGCCCCAGATGCCATTGAAAAATATGACGAACAGCGGTGTCAGCATGCCCAACTCAAGTCCGGCCATGCCCTTATGAGCCTTGTAGGGGAAGACGACAAACAGCTGGATGATAGTCGGGAAAAGACTCAGCAGCAGGCCTTTGGACAGGGGCTTGCTGTACAGCATCGGTAGCAGGAACAGAGTTCCCCATAGCCCGCCCCAAACGATTCGCGGATACAGCCACCCGGGAGACAGTGCCGGCGCGATGGCAACACCGGCCATATGCGTGATGCCGAGTTCACCACATCCCCAGACAGCCAGACTGTTAGCCAAGGCTCCGAGGCAGCCGGCCGAAAAGACGATGAACAGGTTTCTTGTCATGGCTGAGTTCCTCCCGATTCTGTTGTCTGCAGAAACCCGGCTTGCAGAACGAGTGCTGCTGCCTTGGCGATACGATTGACGGCATCCTCCAGCGTATCCTGCGATACTGCGTAGGAGAATCGAACATGGCCGGGGGAACCGAAAGCGGTGCCCGGCACCAGTGCGACACCGGCTTCTTCCAGTAACCATTCGCAGACGGCGACATCGTCATTCAGAGCCTTGCCGCTGGCCGTCGTTTTACCGAGCCAGCCGGATACGGACGGGAATACGTAAAAAGCACCGTCCGGTACGATCGAGTGCATACCGGGGATAGCGTTGATCGCATCGACAAGCCAGGTGCGGCGTGATTCGTAAGTGGACACCATCTCTTCGAGTTCGTCGGTCGGTCCGGTCAGGGCGGCCAGCGCTGCTTTTTGGGCAATCGCATTGGCATTGGAGGTGCTTTGCCCCTGAATCTTGCTCATCGCTTTGATCAGCTCGAGCGGCCCGGCACAGAAGCCGATGCGCCAGCCAGTCATGCAATAAGCCTTGGACACGCCGTTGAGGGTCACGGTCTGATCTTTCAGATCCGGATTGACCTGAGCGAAGGTGGCGAACTGCTTGCCATCAAACAGAATCTTCTCGTACATGTCGTCGGTGGCAACGATGATATTCGGATGTTTGCGGATCACCGTGCCGAGCGCAGCCAGATCGTCATGCGAATAGGCCATGCCGGTCGGATTGGAAGGAGAATTAAGGAACAAAAGCCGGGTGCGCGGCGTGATGGCAGCTTCCAGTTGCGCGGCGGTCAATTTAAAATCGGCTTCGGCCGTCGTTTCGACGATCACCGGCTTACCCTCGGCTAGCAGCACCATGTCCGGATACGACACCCAGTAAGGGGCCGGGATCACCGCCTCGTCTCCCTCATTGAGCAGCGCCATCAGCAGATTGAAGATGCATTGCTTGCCGCCGGTGGACACCAGAATCTCCGCGGGGGAGTAATCGAGATCGTTATCGCGCTTGAATTTTTCGGCTATGGCCTGACGTAGCTCGGGAATCCCGGGTACGGCCGTGTAACGGGTGAAGCCTGATTCGATGGCTGCAATACCGGCTGCGCGGGCCGATTTCGGAGTTTCGAAGTCCGGCTCGCCGACGGATAGCGAGATAATGCTTTTGCCGGCAGCGCGCATTTCGGCAGCCTTGGCTGTGATGGCCAGCGTGGCGGATGGTTTGACTTGTTGAACGCGATTGGAAAGTTGAATACTCATGCCTTAATGCTGACAGAATGATATCGCCGCTCAAGGACTGATTTGATGGGGTTAGATTTTGTGTGGATGGCTGCATTTCATATAAAGGATGGCAAATTAAGGTTTCATTCATCTGGCCGGCTCATTATGCTGCCCCGCTAGCAATCCGGCTCCCACCACCATGATATGGAGATGTACTTGACCGAGAATATTCGCGAAATCCCTTATAACTACACCTCGTATTCGGATCGGGAAATTGTCATCCGCTTTCTGGGCGAGGAGGCCTGGGATGACCTGAATGTACTGCGCACCCAGCGTCGAACCGGTCGTTCGGCGCGAATGTTATTCGAGATTCTTGGTGATTTGTGGGTAGTCGAGCGAAATGTATTCCTGAAAAACGATTTGCTGGATAACAAGAAACGTCGTCAGCGTATGCGCCGCCGGCATCACGACAGGCTGGACAGAATCTGCAAGGGTGCGGTTGATAACCCGAGGGCGCAGAAGGTGGCGGCCTGCACCGGGCGCATGCTCAATGATTTCTATACATGGTTCGATGATGAGCCCAGGCGTCGCCAACGCGCCAGGCGTGCCTTTGCCAAACATACGCATGCCAATAATATCCATTTCGATGCCTATACGCTGACCCATCATGCCACCGATGCGACTGACTGGCGTCAGCATGCACCGTTCTGCGTATTGACGCCGGACAACATGGAAGAGCTTCCCGGCCTGATTCGCGCAGCCTCCGAACTCGGCCTGACCGTCATCCCGCGGGGCGGGGGTACAGGCTTGTGCGGCGGCTCGGTACCGTTGTCCGATAGTTCCGTGATGATCAATGTCGAGAAACTCGATTCGATTTCGCCGGTTAATATGCGCGATATAGGTCATCTGGGCGAGGTGCCGACGATTACCGCCGGGGCAGGGGCTGTGACAGGCAAGGTCATGGAGGCATCAAAGCCGCATGTGTTCGCCACCGATCCGACCAGTCTCTGGGCCTGTACCATCGGCGGCAATGTCGCCTCGAATGCCGGCGGCAAGCATGCGGTGATCTGGGGTACCTGTGTCGATAACCTACTGAGTTGGAAGATGATCACGGCCGACGGTAATTGGCTGAGCGTTGAACGCATCAATCATAATATGGGCAAGCTTCACGATGAGGATGAGGTACAATTTCGTCTGCATCGTACCGAGCCGGACGGCGTTACGCCATTGTCCGAGCCTGAAGTTTTAACGATATCCGGTGGTGCATTCCGTAAGGCCGGGCTCGGCAAGGACGTGACGCGCAAGGCCATGGGCGGCCTGCCGGGCGTTCAGAAAGAAGGTACGGATGGCTTTATCACCGAGGCGACTTTTGTGCTGCATCGTTCGTTCGATTTCACGCGCACGGTGTGTTGCGAGTTCTTCGGCCAGCAGCTTGATGAAGCCACGCAGGCCATGGTCGGCATTAAACGGCACCTGGATGCATTTGACGGCGCGCACCTGGAAGGGCTGGAACATTTCGACGAGAAATACGTCAAGGCCATCAATTATGTGTCTAAATCAACGCGCCGGGAAAGCCCGCGCGTGGTGTTGTTGATCGATGTTTCGGGCGATGACGAACAAGCCGTAGCCAAGGCCTGCTCGGATATCTGCCGCATCACTTCGCAGGGTAACGGAGAGGGCTTTGTCGCAACCGCAGCTTCGGATCGTTCCCGTTTCTGGGGCGATCGCGGACGCATGGCCGCCATTGCCAAGCATACCCGTGCCTTCAAACTCAACGAAGACGTGGTGATTCCTCTCGACCGTCTGTCGGAATACAACGATACGGTTGAGCATTTGAATATCGAGAACTCCATCGCTAACAAGATTGAGGCTGTGGATGCGATTGCCGAATACCTGCGTGATATGGCTGGGCGTATCTCCGGTAACCGGCTGGATCAAAGCCTGCTGGGCGTAGCAGATGATGCTTTTATCGCCGATAAGCTGGAGCAGTGCCAGCAGACGCTTACCGGCGTGCGCGAGCAATGGATGCGTTTGCTCAAGGGGCTGGATGAGCCGGCGAAGGAAGTTGCCGAGCTGCTTGAAGGTTTGAGCTTCAGTCGTAATGAGTCGCTTTTCCGCGTTATTCAGCGCGGCGCACTGCGCGTCTCCTACCGGGAAGCGGTGCAAGGGCCGGTGCTGGATCTGCTGCGTGGCCATGAGGCATTGATCGAGGGCGTGAACAAGGCGCATGCGAAAGCACTGTCCAGCCGCATTGTCATTGCCACACATATGCATGCCGGCGATGGCAATGTGCATACCAATATTCCGGTCAACTCGAACGATTATCCGATGATGAAGAAAGCGCATCATATGGTCGAGAAGGTGATGGCCAAGGCTGTCGAGCTTGGCGGCGTAATTTCCGGCGAACATGGCATCGGTATCACCAAGCTGCCGTATATGGATAAGGATATCCTGCGCGAAACAGCCGAATACCTGAAACGGGTTGACCCACATGACCTGTTCAATCAGGGCAAGCTGATGGCCGATACCGATCTTTCCCTGGCCTATACCCCGAGTTTCAATCTGCTGGAAATGGAATCGATGATTCTTGAGGCGGCCGATCTGACGGATCTGTCCGAGGCCATCTCTCCGTGTTTGCGCTGCGGCAAATGCAAGCCAGTATGCAATACCCATTTCCCACGTGCCAATATGCTGTATTCGCCGCGCAACAAGATTCAGGCCTCAGGTGCAATTATTGAGGCATTCCTGTACGAATCGCAGACCGGCAACGGGATATCGTTCGAACAATTCGAGGGTCTTGGCGATGTGGCCGATCATTGTACGATCTGCCACAAGTGCGAAAGCCCGTGTCCGGTGAATATCGATTTCGGCGAAGTGACCGAAAGTATGCGCGCGCTTTTGAAAGACAAAGGGATGCAGCGTAGCTCGCTGGGCAGCCGTCTGGCTATGGCCTTCCTGCTGATCCAGAATCCGAATGCGGTTAAAATCATGCGTGAGGCGGTGATTCGTTGGGGTTATGCTGTACATCGAATCGCCAGCAAGTCCGCACGCAAACTCGGGTTGATCAAAGCGGAGCCAGCTGCCAAACGTAATCTTGACGGCATCCAGGCTCAGGTCATCAATTTTATCGAGCGACCGCTTCCGAGTCTGCCCTATGGTACGGCGCGGCAGACGCTGGGTATTGAGTCAGCTGACAAGAATTCGATCCCTGTATTGCGCAATCCCGACAAGTCCAACGGCCGGGCGGTATTTTATTTCCCGGGTTGCGGCTCCGAGAGATTATTCTCGCAGGTGGGACTGGCCACTCAGGCCATGTTGTTTGATCTTGGTATCAATGTTGTATTGCCTCCGTCTTATTTGTGCTGCGGTTACCCTTCAACGGCTGGCGGCGATCACCAGAAGGGAGATCAGATAACCTACGACAATCGGGTACTATTCCATCGCATCAGGAATGCGCTTTCCTATCTCGATTTTGAGGCGGTGGTTGTGTCCTGCGGCACCTGCTACGATCAGTTGACCCGCTATGAGCTTGAACAGGTGTTCCCGGGTGCCCCGCTGATCGATATTCATGAATATCTGATGAGCCAGGGTGTGAAAGCAGATCAGGTCAGTGGTGTGGAATATATGTATCATGTGCCATGCCATTCACCGCTCAAGCGCGAAGGCTCAAAGGCTGCGATTCAATCCTTGCTCGGTAAGGATGCCGTGAAATCCGAACAGTGCTGTGGTGAAGCCGGAACGCTGGCTGTGGCCAGTCCGGAGATTGCCGGCAAGATCCGTGCGCGCAAGGAAGAGGAAATGGCCAAGGCCAAGGCGCAACTGCCGGGCGAGGCCGAACAGAAGATTCTCACCTCCTGCCCGTCCTGCCTGCAGGGTTTGAGCCGACTTGAGGGTGAAACAGCAGTCGAGGCGGATTATATTGTCGTTGAGCTGGCAAGACATCTGCACGGCGATGATTGGCAGCAGCAGTTCGTCGATAAGGTCAAGAACGGCGGTATCGAACGCGTTCTGATGTGATAGACGATGTGATGGGCTCTGGCTATTCATGAACGGCGCATGCAAAAAAACGGATGGTGGGCAATTTTCGCCCACTGAAGCTTAACAATCGCAGCAGGTTTAGCTCGACCGGGGACTTTCTCCCCACAAGAGCATAATTTTTTCACATTGTTGATGTCATCAATCAATTTATACTGATCTCCAGCGGCGCGATTGTTCATCGCGTTGCGTACTAAAGGAGATGACGTATGAATAAACATATTCTATCCACATTGGCAGTACTGGCCATCGCTGTGGCTCCGCTATCAGCCGAGGCCGGGCAGTATCAGCAACGGGTTATAACTACAACCACGATTCTTGGAGCCACGACAGGTGCCGTAATCGGTTCGGGCAATGATCGCACGGCACAGGGAGCCTTGATCGGTGGAGTGTTCGGGGCACTGACTGGCGCCATTTTGTCGCAGAACCGGCATGGCTATCAGCAGCCGGTGCATTACCAGCGACCGTATGCCCACAGGCCGTATCGTGTCCATCGGGCTCCGGTGGTCATCATCCCGCCGCGACATGTCCATCGTCACCGTGCATATAGCCACAACACATACCGCCATTGGAGGCATGAAGCAGCTGAGC
This sequence comes from uncultured Zetaproteobacteria bacterium, assembly GCA_964505835.1. Lineage (GTDB taxonomy): Bacteria > Pseudomonadota > Zetaproteobacteria > Mariprofundales > Mariprofundaceae > JAJRVH01. Next base: position 10,035 of record CAZDJY010000007.1, read on the forward strand.
ATCGGGCGCGGCACATCAGGCATGAACGTCGTGAACAGCGCATGCGCCACGCCTATCACCACGGCCAATCGAGATTCGGGCATGGGCATCATGAATCACGCCGGGGCGCACTCGCCGAGCGTCGACATGAACGATTCGAGCATGACGGGTGATCAGGCCCTGAATAAAAACCGGCAATGGAGCAGGCGACTTCGGTCGCCTGTTTTTTGCCATGTGGCTGGTATCCTCCTGGAGGCGGAATTGCATGGTCATGGAATAAGGACATGCTATCGTTTCCACTATGCTCAAACGTGAAATGAATAGCATCGTCAGATTTGCTTGTATCGCCATGCTGCTAGTGCTTTCAGCCTGTGCTTCCTCACCGCCCCGGCATCTGGATGACAGTTGCGCAATCTTCCGTGAAAAGGGTGACTGGTATAAGGACGCCCAGCATGCATTTAAAAGGTGGGGCGTGCCGGTGCATGTTCAGCTCGCCATCATTCATCAGGAGTCACGCTTCCGAGCCAAGGCAAAGGCACCTAAGGATACGCTGTTCGGATTTATCCCATGGGGGCGAAAATCATCGGCCTACGGTTATGCTCAGGTGAAAGACTCGACCTGGGATTGGTATATAAGGGAGTCGGGTAACTGGTTTGCCGACCGTGACGATTTTGAGGATGTCACAGACTTCATCGGTTGGTACGTCAATTATACCCACAAGAGACTCGGTATCTCCAAATGGGATGCCTACCACCAATACCTGGCCTATCACGAGGGGCACGGAGGTTATCAGCGCAAAACCTATACGCGTAAGCCGTGGCTGATCGGAGTGGCGCGCAAGGTCGAGAAGAGGGCGACGATGTATCGGGCGCAGCTCGGGCGTTGCCGCGAAGAACTCGAATCCGGCTGGAGTCTGTGGCCATTTTGATGACTGAAACGAGAGCCCTGTGAGTACCGCAAGCGCATGGTTGTGGCTGGCACTGGCCATTGGACTGATCGTCAGCGGGGTCGTGATGCTGCATCTGTCCAGTCAGGGTATTTGATGTCGTTGGAGTAAAAAGAACCTTTTCGCACACAGCTAAAGGGCTAGCATGAAGCGATGACGGTATTACGCATGATTCCATCTCCACAACAGCAGTTCGCGCTCAAGGGGCTGTACCTCTCCCTTGAGTTGCATCGGCAGGCTGATCAGGGGGAGCTGCTGATTTATGCCAATTACATCGCCAGCGTTGATGGGCGCATAGCTGTCCAGAATAATGACAGTGACGAATTCGAGGTGCCGTCAGCTATTGCCAATCCGCGCGATTGGCGGCTGTATCAGGAGCTGGCAGCGCAGAGCGATATCATGCTGACCTCGGCTCGCTATTTCCGCCAGTTGGCCAGGGGCTGTGCGCAGGATCTTTTGCCTGTCGGTAGCGCCCCGGAGTTTTCCGATTTGCGCGACTGGCGTGAGGCTGAGGGATTGAATGCGCAGCCGGATGTTGCGGTGTTGTCGCGTAGTCTCGATATACCTCAAGCAGCCTTAGGGAAGATTGCTGACCGGAGGATCCTGGTGTTCACCGATGAACAGGCAGCGGATAAGCCCGTGCAGACTTTGGAACGGGCCGGGGTATCCGTCATCATAGCGGGTAAAGACGAAGTCGACGGATTGAGGCTGAAAACGGCGCTGATGGATCGCGGATACCGCAGTGCTTACATGATTGCCGGGCCCGGCGTGTTTCGCACGCTGCTGATCGCCGGTGTCATGGACAGGCTGTTTTTGACGACCCGCCACACGCTGCTCGGCGGCAAGCATGTACACTCGCTTCTGGATGGCGATTTAAGCCGGGCCGGGCAGTTACGCCTGTTGTCGTTGTATCACGATTTGCAGGACGAACCCGGCCAAAGTTTTGCTCAGTACGGTTTCGTGCAACTCGACTAATCTTTGGCATGTTTGGGCATTGAGGCGAACGCGTGGATGGGCTACATTGCTGCGATGACGTTGTCAGGATGATGATGCTCATGTCAGGTGAGGATAACGGATGGTCAAACGCATCGGATTGATTTGGGTAGGCATTGCTGTTGCAGCGCTGTTCTGGCCGTTGGAAGCGACCCTGCATACTTTTGTTTTCGACAAGGGAACCTTTCTGGAGAATCTGCTGCCTGTCGACCCGGATGAACTGTGGATGCGCAGTCTGATTTCGTTCGCCTTTATTGCCTTTGGTTTTATCGGCCAGCGCCGGGTTCAGGATATTCATGAGTTTCAGGAACGCATTCAGGCCAAGCGCATGCGCCTGCAACAGATGATAGATTCTGCTTATGATGCCTATGTGGCTATCGATACGCATGGCAAGGTTATTGGCTGGAATCGCAGTGCGGAAAAGATGTTCGGTTGGACAGTCGGTGAGGCCTTGGGCAAGTCGTTGATTGAGATGGTGATTCCCGAAGGAATGAGAGCAGCGCACCAGAAAGGCTTTCAACGCTATCTGGAAAGCAGTGTCGGGCCGTGGCTGTACAAGCCCGTGAGTACCCGGGCACAACATCGGGATGGCTCATCCATTCCTATCGAGATGGTGGTAACGCCGCTTATCCACGACGGGGCACAGGAGTTTTTTGCTTTTATCCGAAAACAGTAGGCTTGGTGATGCGCTTTGCTTGCATCAACGGCTTGCATCAACACTTGGGCGGGCTATGTTGCGACCATGTCCGACACGATGATACACATGTACGGTATTGCCAATTGCGATACCATCCGCAAGGCACGCTCCTGGTTAAGAG
>CAZDJY010000007.1:12870-20908 GCA_964505835.1 uncultured Zetaproteobacteria bacterium
ATGTACGGTATTGCCAATTGCGATACCATCCGCAAGGCACGCTCCTGGTTAAGAGAACGGAATATCCCCTACAGCTTCCACGATTATAAAAAAGAGGGTGTGGACTTATCCGTGCTGCAGGCTGCTTGTGATGCACACGGCTGGGAGTCAGTGCTTAACCGGCGCGGTACGACATGGCGAAAACTGCCCGACTGCGACAAACTGGAGATCGATGCCGATAAGGCCATTGCCCTGATGCTGGCTCATCCGTCGATGATCAAGCGACCGCTTCTCGTGGTCGGCAAACAGATATATCTCGGCTTCTCGGAAGATCAATACCGGCAGCTGCCGACATGAACCAGCATCATCACGAAAAAGGCTTGATTGACGGTCCGGCCGGGGCTCTGCAAATGCTGCATCAGGCAGGCAAGCCGGATATGCCGGCTATCGTGGTTTGTCATCCGCATCCGCAATACGGCGGCACCATGCGTAACAAGGTGGTGTACTGGATTTCCCGTGCCTTTGAAGATGCGGGTTGTTCGGTGCTGCGCTTTAATTTTCGCGGTGTAGAGCAATCAGAAGGCGAGTGGGACGAAGGCATCGGAGAGGCTCAGGATACGGCAGCCGCTTTGGACTGGCTGCATGCCCGACATCCAGATGCGCCGCTGTGGCTGGCCGGGTTTTCCTTCGGTTGTTACGCCGGCTTACAGGCGGCCCGGCATGATCCGCGCATTGAACGGATGTTTGCCGTTGCGCCGGCGGTCAATTTGTGGTCATTCGATTTTATGGCCGGTGATAAGCGGCCATTGACTGTGATTTCGGGAACAGCCGATGAGATCGTACCGTTTGCAGCTGTGCAGGCGTGGGCGGAGGAGCATGCTGATATTCAATTCCATGCCATTGAAGGCGCGGGTCACTTTTTCCCCGAGCATATGCAGAAGATGAGCTCAACCCTGTTGGCTGATGCTGGCCTGGATGACTCGCCTAGCCCGGACTAGGACTGGTTAGACGTCTTTACCTGCAGGTCAGCTTTGTTGGCGCCAGTCATTTCTGAAATTAAACGATCCAGATCATCGGGGCCGAACGGCTTGGTGAGCAGCACCGAGTTTGTGATCTTGCGCGTATCATCCAGAACCAGCGACTGATCGTAAGCCGTGGCATAGATGATCGGAAGATCAGGGCGCAGGCCGCGCATCAGTTGTGATGATTCAAGACCGTTCATGTGCGGCATCACCATATCGGTGATCAGAATATCCCATTCCTCACTACGCTGTTGAAAGAGTTCCCATGCCTGTTGTCCGTCTTCGGCCAGCGTGACTCGATGCCCGATAGATTCGAGGAGTTCGCGCGTCGGTTCCAGTACCCTTGGATCGTCATCGACGAGCAGGATATCGGCGCTCTGAAGCCCCATGGCAGGTGGTTGGGAGGCTTCGGATGACTGCTGCGCACGCAGGGGAAGGAAAATATGCAGGATGGTGCCCTGGCCTGGAGTACTTTGCACATCAATCAGACCGTGATGATGACGAACACAGCCCATCACCATGGCCAGACCCAGGCCGCTGCCAAGTTGCTTGGTTGAATAGAATGGATCGAAGATTCGTGGCAGCACCTCGGCATCAATGCCGGCTCCGTTATCCTTGATGTACAGGTGCATGAACTGCCCCTTTCTGATTACGGGGTGTTTTATAAGCCAAGGTTCATCCGCCTCGCTGTCGATATTGGACAGGCCGATTTCGATCACGCTGTCATCCCGGCCGGAACAAGCTTCAACAGCATTATGCGCGATATTCAATAGCGCCTGCTGGAGCTGGTTTGCATCGCCTCGGAAATCATAATGTCCCTGAGGGATATTGCTGATCAGCCGGATGGATTCCGGAATATTATGCGCAGCCAGTTTGCAGAATTCCTTCAGGAAAGCGCCGAGCGGGATATCCTTGCTATTGACTTGGCCCTGTCGGGCAAAGGTAAGCAGTTGCCCGACAATCTCGGCTGCCTCCTGAGTCAGCTTCTGCAGCTTCTGCATGCGCTCAGCTGTCTTGGGCATATCCTTGACTTCGCGTGCAGCCAGATATGTTTGGCCGGTCATGCCAGCCAGGATGTTGTTAAAATCATGGGCGATGCCGCCGACCAGCGTTACCAGCGCTTCCTGTTTCTGGGTGTCACGAAGTTTGCGTTCAATCTCCAGTTGTGAGGAAATATCCTCCTGAATAATGATGGCATGGGTAATGCGCTTGCTCTCGCTGCTGATGGGTGCAATGCTGATTGAGGCGGTAAATACTTTGCCATCGTTGCGGATAATGTCCTGGCGACCCTGCCATGATTGGCCTTTATCAAAAACAGCGTCAATGAGCTTTTCGAAATGACTGCTGCGGTCGGAAAAAAGTCCGTCATATACAGCAATGGCGCGCGTTTCTTCTTCATTCCATCCGGTTTGCTGATAAAAGGCACTGTTGACGTACTCGATATCCCCGGCGCGGTTGGTGATAATGATGGCTTCACCGGCCTGCTCAATAGCCGCCAGCAGGTGTGCATTCCTTTTCTCCAGTTCCTGACTATGGTTTAGCTGCTCTTTTAACTCTCGGGCGCTTTGCCGATGTTGACTGATCAGTCGATATTGCTCGGTTTGTTCGTCGATGCAGAATAAGGCCAGTTGATGCTCGGGCAGCCATGAAACTGTCGTCTTCTGCATGCGCAGATCACCGTCGGGAAGCGGGCAGGGAATGGTATGGTGATGCAATTGCGGAGAAAAGATTACCGGGGCACTGCCGCAAAGCACTTGCTCAATACGCAGTTTGAATGCATCAGCACTCAGTTCCGGAAACACTTCATATAAATCTTTGCCGAGGATGTCGGAGCGCGGGATATCGGTCCATTGCTCCAGCTGGCTGTTCCACAATACGATCCTTGCCTGTTGGTCAATGGCCAGCAGGCCGCTGGTCATATGATCAAGTAGTGGAAATGTAGCTTGATCGATCATGCTGCCAGTTCTCTGTTGATGGTCTTCATGAGATGATGGAAAGACTCGATGCGGAAAAACATAATGACGTAGCCTTCCACCTTCAGATTATCGATGGCGAAATTGGTTCGGGCGAACATGATGGTATCTGCATTGCCGCAGTTCTTTTGCACCAACTTGTGCATCGATGTCTCATGGTATTCAGGCACGCAGTAACTGAGAGTGGAATCCAGCATATTGCTGATCGACCCCATCACGCCGTTGAGCAGGATATTACCGACCTCTGTCAGTGTTCCCGAACGCATTTCATCCAGTTCATCCGAATCGGGAGCTTCGTCGGTCAGGCTTGTGATCAGAATACTGGCGGAATCAGTCGGAAAGATGAGGCTGGAACAGCCATCGAAATCCCCCTGAAACTTCATCGATACCGTCGCCAGAGTTTGTTTTGTTTGCATGGGAAGAGCCTCTGAAAGCTGATCTATGGCTAGAATCCTTACATCAGGCACGACCAGGCTCACCTTGTGCCCGATCATCACATTGAGCGTTGAGGCGGCATGGCCAACCCCGATATTAATGAGTTCGGTCAGGACATCGCGTTGTTCGTCAGTGATCATCATGAGTGCGCCCCTGTGCTCGGGAAGATGGTATCAAGGATTTCGCAAACATCAGCCTGCAGCGGCGGCTTGTGAAGGAAGGCGGCAGCACCAAGCTCCAGACACTCCTGTTTGACGCCCTGTTGGATATCGGCCGACAGAATAATGACGGGCAAGGGGTTCCCCTGAGCTTTCAGTTCCCTCAGTACGCCAAAGCCGTCGAGCTCGGGCATGACCAGATCAAGGAATAGCAAATCAGGTTGCTGGCTGGCGATGCGTTCGAGGCATTCTTTGCCGTCAGCAGCCTCACTGATATCGTGTCCGGCCTCCTTGAGGATGGCAATGGCTCTGCGGCGTAAAAAATTGGAATCGTCGGTGACTAGAATATGGGCCATCGGCACCCCCTGTATCAATCAATGTTGCAAGAATGTTGTAAGAGATTAGCAAGATTGATGCCTTCACATGAAGGCGCACCACGGATGGGGTTATAGATGCGAGCTGGATGGCTTTTCGTGTGGATTGTTCGGGATGAATTGCGCCGGATGGATTGCGCCGGATTAACGGACCAGTTTAATGATCTCACCAACGGCCGGAGTCTTGCTAATCTCCATGCCGTTCAGGGCACCGAATTTTTCCGCCGTGAAGCGGCCAAGAATCATCCTTGATTTGCGAGCCAGTTGCCGCCAGCTGTCATAATGCTTCCATGAGTGCAGTTTGATGCGCGGTACATCGCCATCGCGTTCGACGTTGTAATCCCTGAGGCTAGCGGCGATGGCATCGAAAGCCGGGCGCTGGCTTCCAAAGCTGTCCCGCTCACTCCACATCAACAAAATGAAGGCCTTCGGCCCCTTCAGGAAAACCCGTGCATCAATCATGGCCCGGCTGACATGCGGGGCAGACATACGCACCGTGGTGCGGGCAAAGTTCATGCCTGCCTGCCGTCCTTCCGTGATGAACCCCCGTTTGCGTTTGGGAAACAGCTTTTCAAGCAGGGCACGGGCTGACTGGCGCTTACGCAATTCCTTGAGCTGCATCTGGAAAAAGACCTTCTGTTTGCGAATGCGCGCATTCAAAGCGCCAGGGCTGTTGGTGATGACCCAGTTTTTCGGGAATTTTAGCTGAATACCCAGATCCGGATGCAGGAATCGGCGGCCGACCACAGCACCCTGTTCAGGTGAATCACCGTATGGATAACCATCCAGAGCCAGAATCATGGCGTTGCGATTGATGAGACCTGTAGCGGCCTGGCGATCACTGGCCAGTTGTACAGCATCCCTGATGCGTTTGTCGGTTTCCGGATGGCTGGCAAAGGCGCCGTGGTATTTCTCTACCTTTTCACCCGCATCCTTTTTTTCCAGGCTGTCGATATCATCCAGACGTTTCAGGGTCTTGAGAATACCGATCACCGCATGCGGATCGTATTCGGCCCGTGTCAGGTATTTTAAAGCCAGTTCATCGGCTTGCGATTCAGCCTCGCGCCCATAGCCTTGAATGACTACCAAGGCCAGCAGATCCGACATTTGGCCAGCGGCCTGTGGAATAGGAACGAAGATCGAGGTCAGTACCATACCCAGCTGATAGGCTTGCGCTTGAGTATAACGTTTTACCGCGTGCCTGGCTGTGACGTGGCCAATTTCATGGCCGAGCACGGCGGCCAGTTCAGCCTCACTGTTCAGATGGGTTAGCAGGCCGCGATAGATGTAAATAAAACCGCCGGGCAGTGCGAAAGCATTGATGGTTGCATCATCGACGACATGGAAACGGTAGAAGAGTTCCGGCCGATCCGAAATGGTCGCCATTCTCTGGCCAATGCGATCGACATACCGGGCCAGAGGATCGCTATCGGGAAGAAGGGGCATGTTCTTGGCCACCTCGGCTGCTGCCTGTTGCCCCAGTTTGAGTTCTTGCTCCTCGCTCATCAGAACGAAATCGGAATCTCTGGTGGCCGGATTGGTGGCGCAGGAGGTAAGGGTCAATGCGGCCATCAGGATGATCAGATATCGCATGCCTTACTCCTTATCCAGACTATCGAGATCATAAGGGGAATGCAGCGCCAGATACAGGGCACCGCGATTGCCGGTGCGGATGGTGCCGCGCAGGCGCACAGATTGGCCGGATGAGAAGTGCGGTGTTTTCTCAAACCACTGCCGATATTTCCTTGGTATGGTGACATTCAGCTGGCCCAGGCGAAAGCGCCATCGGCGGGGCTTGGACACTTTTCCTTTCAGCACACGGAACTGACCGATATGACTACTGTTGACCTCTTTCGCCGCAAGAACGCGAAAACGCCTGGTTTTCCAGATGCCGAGGTGTTGTGCGCGGGCCTCGCTTTCATGATGCAGTAAGGCTGGGGCCCAGCGAAAATTGGGCGCAAACGTATAGACATGAGCCATGCCTTCTTGCAGCAGGCGGGCATTGATCCATTCGCCATCGCGCAGATAAACCTGAGCCAGGGTGCGGCCGTAGGTATCCTTGCGCTGCCGATCAAACTGAAGGCGTACGATTTGATCGGCAATCAATTGCGTCAGTCTCCGCCGTGCCTTCTTGCCCAGTGCCTGGCCCGGTTTGGCATTATGGGCAATCTCGGGAGTATTGATGCCAAGCAGGCGAATCTTTTCTCCGGTAGCAGTTCGAAAGGTATCGCCATCATAGATGTGGCCGACATGCACCCAGCGGCTTTGCCCAACCTGCGATAACGTTCCGGCCTCGGATACCTCTGTGCAAAGCAGGCATAAGACCGCAGCCATGCATATAGCGAGTTTAGATCGCAAGCGTTCCAACAAGCTCGGCATAGGAGTTCAGGCCCTGTGCCTGCAGGTAGCTATCCAGCTCTTCAAGCATTCTTCGGCACATCAGCGGGTCGTAGAACAGCCCGGTTCCCACCCCGAGGGCATTGGCGCCGACAATGGCGAACTCAAGCGCGTCACGGGCATTGCATATGCCTCCCTGACCGAGAATCGGGATGTCGTGTTTGGCGGCTACGGCGCGGGTCTGGTGAATCTTCCATAGCGCGACCGGCTTGATGGCCGGGCCGGACAGCCCGCCAGAGACATTGGCGATGACCGGTTTCCTGTTGTCGATATCCACGGCCATACCGACCAGCGTGTTGATCACCGACAGTCCGTCACTTCCTGCTTCAATGACCATGCGTGCCGTTTCAGCAATATCGGCATTGTTCGGGGAGAGTTTGGTGATCAACGGTTTCTTCGTGGCCGGACGCATGGCTTCGACGACACGTGCTGCCATGGCCGGATTATTACCGAAATGCACGCCGCCTTCCTTGACGTTCGGGCAGGAAATATTGATTTCGATGGCGGTGACGGGTGAATCATCGAAGATACGGGCAACCTCGGCATATTCCTCGGGGCTGGTGCCGTTCGCATTGGCCCAGAACTGGGTCTCGTCATGCGGCAGGCGCGGCAGGATCTCATCGACGACATAGCTGGCGCCCGGATTCTGCAGGCCGATGGCATTGAGCATGCCGGATGGGGTTTCGTAGACACGGTGTGGTGCATTGCCCATCCGCGCCTCAAGCGTCGTGCCCTTGAGTATGACGGCGCCGACATCGCGATTGGAAAAGCCTTCAATGCGGGTGTACTCCTCACCAAAACCAACACAGCCCGAGAGCAGTATCAGCGGCGTCTGTAATGTCAGTCCGGCGAAGGAGATGGACAGGTCGCTGTTGATTGACTGTGGGGCAGGCGAGTGGCTGGGGTTGGTCATGGGCGTAATCTAACCTTTATTCGGATGCTGCGCATGCAGGCAGGCTGTTGCAAGCGGGCAGATCGCGAGCATGCACGGTCTGGCCGCGCATATCGCTCGATGCATCGGACAATAGATGCAGGAAGGCCGGCACGACGCTGGATACCGGCGGGACCTCCTTCGGATGCGTGCCGCCGAAGCTGCGTTTGAATAACTCGGTACGGACGCGGCCGGGGTTGAGCGTATTGAAGCGATACGGCTTGTCCGGATGTTCCATCTGCCACATGGCTGCAGCATAGCCGAGCGCCCGTTTGGCCAGCCCGTAGGCGTGCCAGTTGGCCTGATCCTGATCGATCATATCGCAGGTAGTGAAGATGATCGAAGCTGCCTTGGCGCGCTTGAGAAGCGGCAGCATGATCTGGGTCAGCATGTTCGGAGCGGTCAGATGAATGTCGAGCATCTTGCGAAAATCATCGGTTTTAACATATTGCATCGGCGTGCAGCGATCGATGAAGCCGGCACAATGCACCAGTCCATCAAGATGCGGGATATGATCCTTCAGGCTCAGGAAAAGCTTGCCGTAGTCGTCGAAGTTCATCAGATCGAAGGGAATACACAGACAGCGGCCGCCAAGCTCCTCAATACGTTCCTGGGTCTGGGCCAGTCCGTCTTCCTTGCGGCCCAGAGCAACCACATTGGCGCCACGACCGCCAAGCTCGGCGGCTACATGCTGGCCGATGCCGTCCGAGGCACCCGTCACCATGATGATTTTATCCTGAAAGTCTTTGCTCATGCTCCGCTCTCCCCG
>CAZDJY010000008.1:0-1387 GCA_964505835.1 uncultured Zetaproteobacteria bacterium
CGTCATTGCTTGAAAAGCGACCCCCCAGTCCGCTGTTGGTCGTAGCGGAGACTCCGATCTTTGCGGCATTAAGGCTATGTTTCTCAAGGATCGCAAGCAGCTTGGCAAACAGGCCGCCTGCGCTCCCCTTGCCGCCCCCTTTGCCGTCTTTTGCAGCGTTGGCTGTGATGCCGGATAGGCCGGCTCCGTGACTGGCTTGAATCATGTCTGTCTTTGAGCATGATTTAAGCCAGTCTAGATATCCTTATAAATCAATAGTTTATGGTTTTTAAATCAGCTCATGTCGGCAAGCTTTTCCGCACCTTCGGAAAAACTTTCCCCAATCACAATGAGCTCGGCAATGTTTTCCCTGTACTCGGTCCATGAATGGCGGGACACCGGATTGCCGAACGGATTGATGATAATCTGAAACTGACGCAGACAGCCGAAATCCTCTTCACGCGGGAAGAGTTTGCGAATGCTATCCTGCAAAGGGTCACTCCATTGGAAGCTGTCATGCAGCCGATAGCCGATCCATACGAAGCCGCAGGAAAGAAGGCGCGCATATAAGGCTTCCGCATCCTCATCCAGAGGCCTGGTAACGGTGAGTGTTCTCAGGTCCATTTCATCGGCATCCCCGACATCGCCCATCAGATCATCGATAGTGTGACGCAGAGTGCGCTGAAGCTCGTAGGCCTGCTCGTTTTCCGATGCATACATGTGGTAACTGGTATGGGCTACATAGGTGCCATAAAATTCGTTAGGCACCGTGACATGAATTTCAATCGGGTTGTGAAATCTCTCCAGTTCTTCCTGCAGCAGTCTGGCCTGATTCCGGTTCTCAAAAATCGGGAATATATCAGGATGCGTGCCGGCTTCCTTGACCAGCGTGACAATATGCGAAAGCACCGTGGAGATGCCGGCATAGGCATGAGCCTCCATATGCATCGGGCGGGAAAGCAGGATGCGGTCGGCCTTGGCCACATGGGCACGCAGAAAGTTCATATCGGTGAAATCCCAACGCTCGGCATGGATGTTGATGCGCTCATTTGCGCCAGCTGTCTCGTTGCAGCGACGGCGCAGGTAAACAAGCATATCGATATGTTCTTCGCGACTCATATCATCCAGCAGGGTGACATTGATTTGCTCGAATTCATCCAGTAGTCGTTTGAGCATCAGCGGCAGGCTGCCGACCCAACCGGTGATCAACAGATTCAGTGATCTGCTGTTTGTCGGCTCACTGAGTCCTTCAGGCATTTCCCCAACACTCGGGCATGTGAGATGGTTGAGGCGCTTGATGGTATAGAAGGTTTCAGCATGCAGGGCGTTGCCATTGATGGCGACACCGAGCAGCGAAGGAACGACGAGTGGCATCTTCAGCGTATTCGCCTTGTACAGAGGATGTGCA
>CAZDJY010000008.1:1487-18381 GCA_964505835.1 uncultured Zetaproteobacteria bacterium
TCGGGGTTTACCTTGCGAATCGCAACCAGTGAAAAGGTGGCCATGGAAAGATTGTCGGCACCTGAAAAACCATCTGGAATATTGACCAGTGCCTGTCGGGCATGGCCCAGATTCACTCGCTCCAGCGAAGCAATTTCCTCCATATCGCCCCAGCGATATGAGGCCCATGAATGCTCGATGATTTCCGTCGGGGTATGCTCGTCATTATTGAGGATCACAAGTTTTAAGCGGGTAAAGCTGCGCTCTGAGATAATCTTGAGCTGGGACAGGATATATGGGGCGACTTCAGACCACCCCAGCATAACCATGTGGTTGGTGATATTCAGCCGTTCATTACGCAACCTGGCCATCAGCCCTGAAACAATATTGGCTCCGATACCGATGAAGAAGGCGAAAATAAACACGCCGATCACTACGGCAATGACGGAGAATACGGCAATTTCGGTACCTTCAGGAAAGAAGATAGAATTGCCCGGATCAGTGAACAGACGGAAAGCGAACCAGATCGGAGCCAGCATGCCTTTGTCATTGGGGTCGGCGTGCCCATTCTGGGTATAGTCGAAGTCCGGCATGGTGAAGTGGCCGATCACTCCGCCGCCGATCGACAGAACGCCCAATAAAAGCACGATCAGATTGATCTCCTGCATAAACTGACCTTCGCGCATGACCTCCTTGAGGTTGCGGATAATAACCATCCAGGGGCGTAGGAGTCGGATCAAACGCAACATTCGCAATGTGCCGCCGTAGGGGATAAAGGCGAAGGCCGGAACCATAACAATGGTGGCGACCGTATCGATCCACCAGAAGGCCCATTCGGAGATGCGCTCCCGCCTTGAATCGAATTTGATGTTGCGCATGATGATCAGACGAATGGCCAACTCAACGCTGAAGAAGATGATGATAATCCACATCAGTGTATCCTGGGCAAAGAAGGACATCAGGATAATCAGCGAAATCAGCATGCCGTAGGTCGGTGAATACATGGCACTTTGCAGATCGATATAACGGAACATGCGCAGGGTGCGCAGCAGATATACGGCCCTGAGCAGGCGCACGGCTGCAGCATCCTGAGCATCGATTGGGATGTTTAGCACCGTGATTAACAGTGAGGCTACGCCGATGACATCCAGTATCAGAAACAGCACGTCGATTTTCTGGTTCAGGGACGAGCGATAGGGGTTGGTGCGCCGTTTGTTGATCATGATGGTAAAGCGCAGGCCAAGTTCGACACAGAAAAACACAAACAGCAAGGCTGCAAGAGCTTGATTGTGGGTAAACGACAGAGCGATCAGGCCCATCATCAGGAAACCGAAACGCGGATGCATCAGCACCCACTCCATATGATGGTAGAATAGCGGGCGATCGCTGAATACGGATTTCATATTATAAACCTCTGTTGGGAGATGGTCCGGCCCGGTGGCTGATCCACAGCGGGCTTGGCCCTTCGAATAAATCACTTACAAACATGAATGATGGGCTCAGGCCTTAACGGCATCGGGGCAATAAGGTGCGATATGTTCCAGTTGGGCCTTGGTGACATCCCATCCCGAATCCCGATCAGCATGGATCGGCGTGACAACCACAAGCACGACGGCTTTTCCCGGTACTTTGCAGATGAAATGATGGGTGCCGGCTGTTCGGAAATAGATCTCTTCGATATGCCGTTGGAAGGGTTGGTTGCGCTGCGCGGCAATTAGTTCCTCGATCTTGGTGATGGTCGGGCTGTAAAACATCTGTGCAGCGGCAATGGAAACCATCTCGATATAGGCATCGGTGAAATAGCCCACCTTGTGGTAGGACGCTAATTTGTTACTTGTTTCCAGGTCGACGACACCGGCAGCAATGTAGTGATGCTGTGTAACAATAGCGCGACAGATTGATTCAAGACTCATGTTGATTCCAGGCTCATGGATTCCAGACGCATGTTTTATTCTGTGGGCCCAATTATTTGACCGAGCTGATTTGCCGGGTCAGAGCCTGGCTGATCTGCACGGCCTTGTCCGGAGGCAGGAAGGAGAGAATCTTGCCAACTTTTTTTTCATCCATCAGGAGGAATACCCTGACAACGGTGGCCAGATCCATCTTGGAGATCACCGGGGCGGCACGATCCGGTTTCATGCCTTCATAGACAGCGGTCAGACGTTTGATCTTCTTGTTTTTGATGTTCTTTTCATCCTGCAGTCGTTGCTGGATGCTACTTTCGAGCTGTTGCAGTTCGGTAATGCGCAGGTTCAGTTTTTCCTCTGCCTGCGCGATGGCTTTTTCGCGCGCTTCCAGCTGCCGCTGCTTTTCCTGCAGTTCATCCTTCCGGGCCCTGATGTTTTGTAGCAGATCAGCATTGATCCCATCAGGTGGCGAAGTCGAAGAGGATTCGCTTGTATCATTCCGGGGTATGTTTTCGGCGTATGCTGTATTGATGACCTGGGGCAGGAACTGACTGAATTCCGATGTTTGTGTCTTGGCAGGCAGATGCGCAGGTACTTTGCTGTGGCGTAGGGCCTGTCGGGATTTCAGGGGTTGCACGGATTTCAAGGCTTGCTTCGATGTCCGCTCAGCCTGCGGGATATTGGATAGCGCAGCTACAGGAGAAGCATGAAACAGCAGGATTGCTTTACCCCCCAGAAGCAGTGTCATCGCTGCAAAAAGAACAAAGGCCAGGCTACGGTGACGCATGCTACGCCGTGACCTGAGAAATGCGGGTTGCAGCCATGTCGTCAAGCTGGCGCTGGCTTTCCAATGATTGTTTGCGGCTTTGCAGTCGTTGCTCTTTGTCATGCATCTTGTCGTAAGTACGTTCTTTTTTGTGCGCCTGCATCAAGTCGGCCAACAGCAACTGTTTGACCTCTTCCAGTTGCTCCAGGAGTTCGTGGATGGCGCTGATGTTGGCCTGTTGTTCGCGAACTGAGATATCAAACACAGCCAGCAGCGAAGCAGCATTACGGGTACGCATGGCCTGATCCCGTTGCTGGTTCAATTGCATGATTCTGTTGATCGAGTTTTGTTGTTGCTGTTCGAGTTGGTGTTTCCGGCTTTGTAATTCGGCCAGTTTTATTTCTGCTTTGCTGCGTTCCTGCTCACTCAGCTGGGCCAGTATTTGTGATGTTCTGAGTTTCATGGAAACCCTCCTCGTCGGACAACTTGCTAACTACTTGTAGCAATCGTTGTGCCGATTCAAGGCGGGAGGTTTGAGATTGTGGATCCTGTTGTAAAAAACGTCTTATTTCCGGCAAGTTGTCGATCACCCGGTCAAGTTCGGGATTGGAGCCCGACTCGTAGGCCCCGATCGAAATCATATCTTCCATACGTTCATAAAGTGACATCATCCTGCGAAAGTTTCGCACGACGATGGCCTGTTCAGGCGTAAACAGTGATGTTGCCAGACGGCTGACACTGCGCAGGAGATTAATGGCCGGGAAATGGCCCTGTTCGGCAAGATGACGATCAAGAACAACATGTCCGTCCAGTACGGCCATAGCTGCATCGGCAATCGGATCAGCTTGCAGGTCATCGCCTTCAACCAGAACGGTGTACAAAGCACTGATATTACCGCCATCAATCCCGGGCCCTGAACGCTCCAGGAGCTTGGAAAGCAGGGAAAGACATGATGGTGTATAGCCTTTGGTGGTCGGTGGTTCGCCCAGCATCAGCCCGATTTCGCGCTGTGCCTGAGCTACACGTGTCAGGCTGTCCATCATCAGCAACACCTGCTTGCCTTGCGCCCGAAAATACTCGGCGACTGTTGTGGCCATGGCGGCAGCCCGTACGCGAGCCACCGGCGGCATGTCAGATGTGGCAACGATGACAATACTGTGGGTCAGGGCTTCCTTGCCGAGGGATACTTCGATAAATTCACGCACCTCGCGATTGCGCTCACCGATCAGGGCGATGACATTGATCTCGGCATCCGAATTTCGGGCCAGCATGCCAAGCAGCGAACTCTTGCCGACGCCGGCGCCGGCAAATAAACCCATGCGTTGCCCCCAGCCCATAGGCAGGCACGCATCGATGGCGCGAACACCAAGTTGCATGGGGGTGTCAATTATATGGCGATCGCATGGGTTTAGGTGCTCACCGTGGAAATCCATGAAACTGCCGGATGAAGGCAAGGCTCGGCCATCCATGGGCTGGCCGAGTGCATCGAGAACCCGACCCAGCAGATGTGAGCCAAGGCGCATGCCGGGCATTCTGGATAAAGGGAGTATCGGTGCACCCGGTGCTATACCGATGGTGCTTCCAACCGGCATTAACAGGGTATGTTCATCGCGAAAGCCGACCACCTCAGCTTCGATATTGTGGCCATTCTCCACAACGATTTCGCAGGCGTGGCCGATGCTTGCCGTTAGCCCTGAGGCTTCAAGGACCGGTCCGACCAGCTTGTGTACCTTGCCGCGCAATGGAAAAGGGCGGATATGTTGTTGCTGCTTTAGCAGGGACTGGCGCGCATGAGGATCCCACAATGGGTTGCCGGACACGGTTTCAGGCTGGCGTGTCATCGGGCGCCGGGGTATCCGGGGCAACAGTAGATATACTGCCACGGATCGGTTCTGTCTGGAGCAGCGATGGTCGCAGCTCTTCAATGTAATGGTGGACAGCAGCCAGCGGGTCGATCAGCGCATCTTGTGTATCGGAGATTAACCGGCAGGTACCAGAGGAAACCGAGGCGTCAGCGCATAAAATTGCAGTGCTGCCTTCTGATTGATCATTTTCATTTTCCAGTAATCGTTGAAAGCCAGCCATGTCTTCAGGGCAAACGGCAATCTTTACGGGGCCATTGGCGGGAAGTCGCGCGGCTGCCTGATTAGCGATGGCCAGCAGGGATTTCGGGGTTTCTCCAATCGCTTCTCCGACAATTTGGTTAGCTATAAACTCGGCGAGGTCTACAGCGGCCTCCGCAAAGGATTGCTGAATATCCTGTAGCTGATGATCGGCATTTTGCAGGTTTTTTTGCAATGATTCGAGCATCTGCTCTCCGCGCCTTTTACCCAGTGCCATCCCTGCCTTTTCACCTGCCAGATAGGCTTTGTCATAGGCTTCCTTTTCGATGACTTCTGCACGGCCCTGGGCTTCCTTGAGCATATTTTCCAGTTGTTCCAGACGATTACTTTGCGCCGGTGCAGAAGGGTCTGCTGAAACGCCAAGGGTAGAAAATGGGAAGGCGACTTCAGATTTTGCATCTGTGGGCACTTCATCAAAGTGTAAAGGGGTTAGAGTTTTCATCTGACTTTCCGTCAAACCATATCATCGGCGCTGCTCAGGGTGATGGCCCCATCATCGTCGAGTTTGCGAATGACCTTCAGAACCGACTGTTGGCTCTCTTCCACATCGGCTAGCTTCAACGGTCCCATGACTTGCATATCCTCGCGCATGATCTCGGCTGCACGCTTCGACATATTGCCGAAGAAGCGCTCGGCTACCTCATCGGATGCGCCTTTCAGCGATTTCACCAGATCGTCGGAAGAAATGTGCTTGAGGATGGTTTGCACATCACGGTCCGATAGCTCGACCAAATCCTCGAAGACAAGCAACATGCGATCAACCTGCGAAAAAAGCTCTTCATCCTTATCACGCAATTGATCAAGAATCGGACGGGCAATATCCTTTTCCAGCCCTTTCAAAATTTCGACGACATTAATCATGCCGTCAAAGCTGATGCCGGCATCGCCTTGCACATCGGCCAGCTCTTTTTCCAGTGTCTCTTCAATATCACGCACCAGCTCGCGCGGCACACTTTCTATCTTGGACATGCGCATCACTACTGACAACTGCATGTCCTCGGGCAGCAGGGCAATTACACGGCTGGCGACAAAACTATCGATATTGCCAAGGATCAGCGCGATGGTCTGGGGGTGTTCATTCTCGATGTAGGTGGCGATCATATCGGGCTTCAGCCGCGCGAGTTTTTCCCAGATGGTCAATTTTTTTGGCGTATTGAGTTGGCCAAGTAGCTGGTCGGCACGATCATGTTCGATAGCATGCTTGAACAGGGAAACCACATCCTTATGGGTGGAGCGCAGCAGCGGATCCTCCGAATGGTGCATTTCAAGATATTCTTTGGTCACAGCATTGAGTACTTCGGTATCAATTTTACCGAGATCAGCCATGCGCCGTCCAAGTCTGCTGAGTGTTTCATCATCCATGCTTTGCACCAGAGGTGCGGACGCTTCCGGGCCAAGCGCAAATAAAAGAATTGCCGCCTTGTCCTCGCCGTTCAGCTTGTCCTTACCCTTCATGCCGGATCCACCCATTCACGCAGCACCTTATTGGCGCGATCCGGCTCCTGAGTGACGCTCTGTCTGACCTGTTCCATGTTGGCCAGGCGTTGATAGGCCTCCGGGGACATCTGGTGGGGTTCAGCCAGGCTCTTTAGCGGATTCTGCGGCGTATTTTCTTCGGATGCCTGCATTCGCTTGGCCAGCGGACGAAGAACAAACAGGGCCAGCAGCAGCAGGGCTAATGCAGCAATGCTGTAGCGGGCAATCTGCATATAGAACGTTTTATCCTCAGATGATTTCAGGGCCTCGCTGTCGGCATGGCTGGAGATGTCCATCAACGGCATGCTCTGAACCTCCAGAGCGTCCTCCCGGTTTTCATCGTAGCCCATGGCTCGCTCGACAAGTTGGCGGATGTTTGCAAGTTCGGCTTTGGAACGCGGCGTGAATGTCTGTTTTCCGTCCTCACTGGTGCTGTAGGTGCCGCCGACAATCACCGCAACAGAAAGTTTCTTGATGCTGCCAAAGGGCACGATGCGATGCTCCTGGGTGGAACTGATTTCATAGTTATTGAGGCTTTCACTGCGATCGGCCTGATCCCGAGCTACACTGGGGGATGCCACCGAACCATCCGCAGTGACCGCCGGATTGGCGCCGGGGGTATTTGATGCCATTCCGGGGACACCTGCAGGTGTCGCAGTCGAGCCAGACGATGAATGTTTCTCCTGAATAGATTTTTGAGAGCGCAGTACCTGCTCGTCAGGATTGTAACGGGTACTGTTCTGTTCGATAAATTCACGATTGATGTTGGATGATACGCGCACCACCGCCTGGCCGGCACCGACGATCTGTTCCAGCATACCGGTAATGCGCTGTTCAATACCACGCTCGAGCTTCGCCTGGTATTCCTGCATAGTCTGGCCTTCGGACATCGGTGCTTCTTTCTCATTACCCGAAAGCAGAGAACCGGAAGAATCCACAACCGTGACAGCGTTTTGGTCCAGTTCAGGGATGCTGGCCGCGACCAGATTCTGGATGGCCAGTACGGCATTTTTGGGAAGATGATGGCCGCCGTTGATTTGCAGCATGACCGAAGCGCTAGCCTTGCGGTCGCGCTCGGCAAAGGCGGATTCTTTGGGCATGACAAGGTGCACGCGCGCCGCACTAATCTGCGGCATAACCTCAATTGTGCGGGCCAGCTCGCCCTGCAGGGCCCGCTGCAGATTGACCTTACGGGTGAAATCGCTCAGTCCGAATTCGTTGTTCTGATCGAACACTTCGAAACCGGTGTTGCCGCTTGGAGTGGCGCCTTGTCCGGCGAGCTTCAAACGTGCCTGATAAACCTGATCAGCCGGAACCATGACTGTGCCCGAGCCCTCGAGTCGATAGGGGATATGCTCTTTCTGCAGTATTTCTACTACCGAGGCGGCATCCTTTTCGGCCATACCCGCATAAACCGCGCGGTACGGCTTCTCAGATGACCACAGCATCAGACCGATAAATCCGGCCAGCATCAGACTGCCTGCGGCAAACAGCATCAATCGCCGATACCTGGCCAGCATGGAAGGGATATGCACGGTTGCGCCGGGCGCTGCATGTGCAGCTCCGATATCCTGACTGCCCGCTTCAGAGGGCGAGAGTTGTACGGGTTGTTGGGGAATGAGCGAGTCAGCCATGTTTTATTCCTAAACCTGCATGCGCATTACTTCACGATAGGCATCGACAAGCTTGTTGCGCACGCTGAGCATCATTTGAAATGACAGATCGGCTTTCTGGATGGCCAGAAGCGTTTCCGAAGTATTGCCGCCCTTACCAGTTGCCAAAGCCACGGCGGCCTTGCTGGCCTGGTGATGCTCGACATTCATTTGCTCGGTATAGGCCTTGAGCAGGCTGGAAAAATCTCCCGCTTTCTGATCTGCAACAGGGGTTTGAAGGCTTGCTGTGGCCGGATTGTTGATGGCTGAATTGATTGCATTAATGGACATGGCTATCTCCTAACGAAGCAGTTCGAGTGTTTTGAGGAACATGCGCTTGGCGGATTCCATGCTCGTGACATTGGCTTCGAAACTGCGACCGGCCGAATTCATATCGACCATTTCCTCGACCGTGTTGACGTTCGGGTATTGAACGAATCCGGCGGCGTTGGCATCCGGGTGGGACGGGTCATAGACCTCGCGAAACGGGCTTTTGTCCTGACTCACGTAGGCTGCCTGAACGCTCTGCAGGCGATCATGGCTGAACGAGCTTTTGAAAACATCCGAAAAGGGCTGCTTCAGTCCCTGTGTTTGAAAGATCACCTGGCGTCGGCGATAGGGGCCGCCCTCGGTGGTATGTGTGGATTCGGCGTTGGCAATATTTTCGGCAATGATGTCCATGCGCGTTCGTTGGGCCGACATGCCCGAGGCGCTGATATGCATCGCACTTAACAGATCATTGGCCATCAGCGACTACCTTCCTTGATGGCATTGGCCATGCCCCCCAGCTTTCCCTTGATTAATTTAACGGTCAGTTCGTGCATCAGTTGATTTTCACTCATGCGTGCCATTTCTTTTTGCATATCAACGGTATTGCCATCCATGCGCTGGGTTTTGACGGCTTTCTGGAAGCGGGTATCCATACTCGATGGCTCAAGGTTGCCGAAATGCATCCGATGAGTAGTAGCAGCACTACCGGAGTGTCGCTTGTTCAGCTGTGCACTGAGGAAGTCCGCAAATGAGCGTGTGTCGGCGTGGTAATTGGGTGTGTCGGCATTAGCAATATTGCTGGCATTGACGCCCTGCGCCTGTTCACGCGCGACCATAGCTGATTCGAGTTGCTGAAATCCGGATCCGAACAAGGTGATCATAATGCATTGCCTCCATCAATGGGTTGTGTCTGCGGGGGGCTTAGCGTGAATCACTCGGGTTCCCCTTTGCTGCAGCATTTAGCTAATAACGATTAACCAGCAACTGCCATGCCAGATTCATAGGTGTGCAATTTGTTGCGCAGAGTGCGGATGCTGATGCCCAGTAGCTGGGCCGCTTCGCTGCGATTGCCTTGCACGTGCACCAGCGTTTTTTCAATCAGGGCACGTTCCATATCCCGAATGCTTACACCTGCTTCAACGGGGGGCTCGGATGCGTTGCAACCTTCTGATTTATCAGTGGAAAGGACCTCCAAACCAAGATGCTCGCAGCTGATGACGTTATCGATTGCCATCAGGAATGCGCGGTGCATGCAATTCTCAAGTTCCCGGGCGTTGCCGTGCCACGGATGCCCGCTGATTTGCGTGATGGCATCCTCTCCGAGTGGTGGGGCCGGACGCTTGTACATGTCTGCAAAGCGATGCAAAAAGTGCCGGGCCAGGGGGATGATGTCGTTCCGTCGCTGACGCAACGGCGGCAGCTGTATGGTTACTACATTCAAACGGTAATAGAGATCTTCCCGGAAAGCACCTTCTCGTACCGCCTTTCCGATATCACGATTGCTGGTGGCAATCACCCGGACATCCACCTGCACCGGCTTGCGGCCACCCAGGCGATCTACCTCACCCTCTTGCAGTACGCGCAGAAGTTTGGCTTGCAGGTGTACCGGCATCTCCGTGATTTCATCCAGCAGTAGGGTGCCTTCGTGCGCCAGTTCGAATTTACCCGGTCTGGCCGATGTGGCACCGGTGAAAGCTCCTTTTTCATGGCCGAACAGTTCCGCTTCCAGAACCCCCTCGGGGATGGCGGCGCAGTTGATAGCGATAAAATTTTGACGGTTTCTGTTGGAGCAGGCATGGATGTAACGCGACAGCCGCTCCTTGCCCGTGCCGGACTCACCGATCACCAGCACCGAAGCGCAACTTGGCGCAACCAGTGCAACGCGGTCGAGCAGTCGGCGGGTTTCCACATCTTCGGTGATAAACAGATCCTTGCCTTTATTCTTGTCCCGAGTCGGTTGACGATCACTAGCCTGTTTGGCCAAGGCGCTCTGGTGCCCACTTTTTCGGATATAGATTTCCATGACATCATCGGGAACCGGAACCAGTCGATAGTCGATGACTCCTGCATCCATTAATTCAGCCGCACGATCCGCCTGACCCTGCTGACTGAGGATGACAATATTGCTCTGCGGATTTCTGGCAAACAGACGCCGGACCACAGCTGATGAGGTGACGGAATCCCAGATATAATAAAGACTATCCTGAGCCAGATCGTCCAGCGGGGCTTCCAGTGGCAAAGATTCAATGGCCGTATCCGGCAACAGCTTCCCAAGTTGAACCCGCAACTCGGCATCCTCATGCTGGGGAAACCCGAGCAGAGCGATATTCGCGGGGGCAGTTGACTGATGACTCATGGTTTTTCCTTCAGCAATCTGCCTGCCAACTGGTCGGCTAATGCCAGCCTGGCCAGAGAGGTATAGGTGTCGGATGTCCCGCTGTCCACCAAGGCTTGCAGTTTTTCACTTGCCGCTGCGGTTTGTCCGTTGTGCAGCAGACACATCGCAACCCGGTATTGCCAGCCTGTATCATGCAAGGATTCGGGCAGGGAGCGGTAGAGTTTGATTGCAGCTGCATATTGCTCTGCCATAAACAGTGCATCGGCCTGATGTCGAAGGCCCTTAGTCGAATCGGAGCTGACAGCCTCGCGATAATTCTTCCATGCCTGAGCAGCACTGTGCCACTGCGTCAGCGCTTCGGCTATTTCACCGCGGGTGCGCCAGTATGAGGCGCGGGATTCGATTGCCAGATCCGTGGCTTTTACATTCGACAGCGTTTGTCGGGCTGCCTCGGCCTGGTTGTTGTGCAATTGAATACGGGCGATGGTGGCCAGAATCTCCGGCCGGTAAATAGTAAACTCGTGGGTATTGAGCCAGCGCATGCTTTTTTCAACAGCATCTTTATCGTTTCTGTCATGCCAAAGCTTAATGCGCTCGGCCATGATGCGCTGCCCTTGCACACTGTTTTTATCGGCTTGATATAGGTCAGCCAGCATTGATTCAGCCGGATCGAGCATCATCATCATGCGCATGGCATGGGCAATGCCGAAACGAAGCTCTCTGGCCATACCGGGTTTCGGTCTCAGTTGCGGGAAAGCACGCCACAGGCGAATAGCCGGCAGCCACTGCTGTTGATCAAGATGTGCCTGTAAAAGATGCTTCAGGAGTTCGGAGCCTTCCCGATTGGCAGTGTTCCTGATTTCTGTATTGGTGGATGTCGCGGCATGGGCATAGGCAAACAGGGCAGGTTTGGATGATTCAATCCCGACCGCAGGCTTCAGGTCGGTCATACGCCGCCACAGGCGGGCCAGATCCAGGGTTGCCTCATCCTCGATGACGGACAGTTGGTTTTGGTCGGCAATTTTTTTCAACGTCGCCATGACAGGTAACAGTATTTTCTTATCCTGCACATGCCTGTTTTCCAACATCAGTTTGCGCATGAAAGCCTGGCGACCGATCACAGACTCTGCCTGATCATGGGCAAGGATGCCGTATTCCTTTCTTGTTTTGGCATCCAGTGCCGGAACCTTGGCCGTGATATCGGCACGCAGCAGGCGAACCTGCGGGGCCTGCGCCGAGGCAATAAAATGATCGAGGAATCGATTGGCATGATGCAGGGCTTGTTTGGTTTCTCCCCGGGCATACAGAAGTTGGATATATCCGGCGTAGAATTCGGGTTCGGATGTGATGACAGCAGGACGGTTCTTGTACACGACAGAAAGCGTATCAAGGGCAGCCTGATCGCGTCCCTCCCGCCAATCAATGATGGCCATCCAACTCAGGCCAATAGCCTGATCCAGACTGTCTTCATCGACATTCAAGCCATATTGCAACAAGTCGCTGCGCGCCAGAGCCAGGTGATTCTGCTTAAGGTGGATGCGAGCCAGCAGGAGCCATGCCCGGCGCTGCTGAGCCGGCTTCTGGTCTGTGCTCAGAAGTTCTCTCAAGGCCGTTGTGGCAAGCTTGAATTTGCCGCCATGCCAGAGCAGGGAAGCTCGTTGCCAGCGGTATTCGGCGGCCTTGGGGTGATCGGGAAATTCCTTCAGTATGGCTTCGGTTGCATGCAGAGCCGACTGAATATCCTGAAAATGGGCGTAGCGGGTACGGATATCTTCCGCTTCGGCGATAAGTGCAAGCAGGGCCATTCGATCAGAGGGTTGCATTTGAGTGTTATGCAGGATGGTTTGCGCAGTGCTGATGGCCTGTTCGGGATTGCCGCTATCGAGAAAGGCGCGGATGCCCTGGATGCGCTCGCTAAGCTCGGCATATGCCGTGACGGGTAGAACCATCATCAGCATCATGGACAGCAGCAATAATCTTCGAGTGAGGGTGCTCATGCCCACCGTTTGCAAGATTCATGCCGCCTTGCCGATGATAACAGGTGAAGCTTGCATCAAGGGGGCTGTGATCCACTTACGGTCGCATGGGGTATCATCTGAGGCAGGCCGAAATGTATGATGAAGTCGCAAAAAGGCCATTCATGGCTTTTTTGCTTTACGGAAAGCGAAAAGCGCGGTTTTCACTTTCCTTACAAATCAATAAATTACCTTGCAATCCATTGATTTGCACGCCCATCCATGGGCACGATGATGACTTCTTGCGAAGTCATCATATATGACCTGCATTGATTCTTAGTCCTTAGCCTTCATCAGGCTGCAAGCCTTTCTTTTTGATCTTTTCAACGAGTGTTGTCCGGTTCATCGCCAAAAAATTGGCAGCGCGGTTCTTGTTCCAGTTGAAACGCTGCAGTGCGGACAGGATGAGGTGACTCTCGAATTCATCGACGGTGGCTTTCAGGTCGATATTGTCAGCCTTGGCAACGTCGATATGGAAGCTTTGCAGAGCGCGCTGTTTGTCATTGACCATGCGCGACGGCATGTCAGCGATCTCCACCATGCCCTTGTGTTTCAGAGCGCTGACCCGTTCGATGAGATTCTGCAATTCGCGTACATTGCCCGGCCACTTGTAATTCAGCATGGCCTCGGCTGCGTCGTCGGCAATGCCGGTGATTTCTGAGCCCTTTAGATCGTTAAAGCGGGCGATGAAGTTTTTAGCCAGCAATAAAATATCCTCGCCGCGCTCGCGCAAGGGGGGCAGGTGCAGTGGAATGACATTCAGGCGATAGTAAAGGTCCTCACGGAAGCGACCTGCTTCGATTTCCTCTTCGAGGTTGCGATGCGTGGCGGCAATGACACGTACGTCAACCTGGATGCTTTGCTGGCTGCCCACCGGCTCGAAGCAGCGTTCCTGCAGAACGCGCAATAGTTTCACCTGTAGCTTGGCGCTCATATCTCCGATTTCGTCCAGGAAGATGGTGCCGCCGTTGGCAATTTCAAAGCGCCCGGGGCGAGCCCGGACGGCGCCGGTGAATGCACCTTTTACATGTCCGAACAGTTCGGATTCAAGTAATTCTTCCGGAATGGCGCCGCAATTAATTGATACCAAGGGTTTGCCGGCACGTGTGCCCGATTTATGCAGCGCCTTGGCCAGCACTTCTTTGCCGCTGCCCGATTCACCGCTGATCAGCACGGTGCTATCTGAGTTGCTCAACAGGCGAATGGTTTCCTGTAATTTATGGATACTGTCGCACTGGCCGACAAAATCGCTGCTCTTTTCGCTGCTGCGGATATGTTCACGCAGTTGCTGGTTATCTTTTTTGAGTTGCTGGGTTTTACGCAACTCACCAATACGTACCAGCAGCTCATCGATGTCGAAAGGTTTCTTCAGAAAGTCATTGGCGCCAAGGCGCACCGCATCCACGGCTGTGTCGACCTCGGCGTAGCCGGTCATGATAATAATACCCATATCCGGGTCGCCTTGGCGGAATTCACGCAGCAGTTCAATGCCGTTACCGTCCGGCAGGCGCACATCCAGTACGGCTATATCGAATTTCCCGGTATCCATGGCTTCGCGGGCGCGCATCGCATTGGCGGCGCTGGTCACATGATAGCCGCTGCCTTCCAGCGATTCTTCCAGAATCAGACGGAAGTCTTCATTGTCTTCAACCAGCAGTATAAATGCAGATTGCTTCACTTCCCATTCTCCCCTTGACCCGTAAGCGATCGACAAACGATTGACGGAATTCGCTTATCGTATATCGCTTGTTTGAGCTCAAAGTCAAAATAATGACGCATGTCAAATGAAAAGCAAGCCCGGCGTTCCGAGGTGAATGTATCGCTTCGGCTAAAGTCGGGCTGACGGCATCCGATAGTTAGTCTTGCCGGACTCATGAATGGTAGCCCGGACGAATGGTGAATTCGATATGATGGAGGTGTTGCATGGCAATCACAGTACAGCCGGTCGATGGCTTGATTAATCGCCTGTTGCAGCAGAATGGCAGATCGGCAACTTCGCCGAAGAGCTCATCTTCAGCCACAACACCTCATGATCGCGTTAGCATTTCATCACATGCGCGCAGCGAAGGAGCACCATCAGTGCAAGCCAAACAACTGCCTGACCAGTACGGCTCCGATCGTGCCGTGCAGGCCCATGCAGGACAGGACTCCGGCAGCCACTCCGCCAGCAAGTCGGCGGTAAATTCTCCCCGCGAGCGGGCTTTGGAATCACACTTGCTAGATCTGTATCGATCTCATGATGGATACGGAGGATAGCCGTGGAGCGATCGAGGCTTTTACTGGCCGAAGATGACGAGGCCTTGGCCTCGCTATTGGAAGAATACCTGCAGGAAGCAAATTATGAAGTGGTGGTGCACAGGCGCGGCGATACTGCGTTAGAGGCGCTGAAGCAGGAAAACTTTGATCTGGTGTTAAGCGACATTGTTATGCCCGGCGCTGATGGTCTGAGCCTGTTGCGCCATGTGCGCGAGCAGAGAAGTGGCAGGCAGCGCAATTGCGATACCCTGATGATTCTGATGACCGGCTATTCCGGCATTGAGGATGCGCTGCATGCGGTGGAGAAGGGGGCTTATGATTTTGTCAGCAAGCCCTTTCAATTGCCCGAGATTCGTGTGCGGCTGGATAATGCCGCCCGCTATCAACAGTTGCTCAGGCGGTTTGAGGGTATGACGGCCATCCCTTCAGATGATTTTGATATCAAGCCTGCATCCGGAACTGCCGTTGCCCGCGCCTATAGTCAATTGGGCGGCAAGCTGGCTCCGGGTCATCACTAATGCTTAAATTACTGCTCGTCGAGGATCAGCCTGCTGTGCGGGAGGTCGTGGCTGATCTGGTTGGTGAATTGTACGAATCCGTTGAAATCGTTCAGGTCGGCAGCCTTGGCAGTGCCCGTGGGCAGCTTACGCACCACGAGTGGGATGGATTGATTACTGATATGAGTCTCGGTGACGGTAATGTGCTTGAGCTTATTCAGTCGTTGAACGAGGAGGGCGTGTCGTTACCGCCGACCATCCTGATGAGCGGGTTCCTCACTTCCGATCGCATGGCCCAGGCTCTCCATCTCGGTGTCCAGCACGTTCTGGCCAAACCCTTTGCTCCCGATGTGCTGATGAATTGTCTGGATGGTATGTTCGGTGGGGCGGAAGATGCGAAGTTGCAGCCCAAAGTACGCGAAGAGAAATCATCGGATCGGTTGCTACCGGAAATGTTCGATATGGACCGGCGTCTGGGTCTTATTTATCGGATGTTCGATGAAATCCCATCGCAGCGTGATGTTTCCTCGGTTTGTGCCAGTGCGTTGAATCTGGCTATGGAGGTCGTGCATGCCACGCAGGGGTATCTGGCATTGTACGAAAGAAAGTCGGATAAGCTGGTGATGGTTGCATCCCAGGGGCTGGACGGGCTGGCAACGCACTGTGCATTGAAGGATACGCCATTTCAGTCTCTGATTTCCGGTGCGGAAGAAATTCTCCAGCCAGAACCGGGGTCCGTTACCGAGGCTTGTTGGCCTGGATATAGTGAATCTTTTCAGATGGCTTGTCCGATTCGTTTGCAAGGCGTACCTATGGGCGTGTTGTGCCTGTTGGGGCGGACATCGGCCAGCCCTTTGAAAGCTGAATCGAAACAATTGCTCGGGCTGCTGGTGAAAAAGCTGGATACCCTGCTTGATAATCGCGCAGTGCATGCGGCGCTTGCCAACAGTATGCGTGAGACCCTTGTAGCGATGGTGGCAACATTGGAAGCAAGGGATCGCTATACGCGTGACCATTCAACCCGGGTGGGTGCACTGTCGGCTATTTTTGCCGAGGATATGGGACTGGATCATGAGCATGTCGACCTGATTCGCACCGGCGGCCTGCTGCACGATATTGGCAAATGCGGTGTGCCTGATGCGGTGCTGCTCAAGCCTGGTCGTTACACCGATCAGGAATTCGCCATCATGAAAGCGCACCCGGCCATAGGCGATAATATTATGAAGAATATGGATACGATGGTGCGTGAGCGCCTGATGATCCGGCATCACCACGAGCGTTTTGATGGGCTGGGCTATCCGGATAAACTGGTTGGCGAGGGAATTCCCTTTGAATCGCGTATCGTATGTGTGGCTGATGCCATCGATGCGATGACAACGCACAGGGTTTACCGCTTGGCCAGGCCGCTTTCTTTCTGTCAGGAGCAGCTTGAAAGCAATTCTGGCACGCAATTTGATCCACAGGTTGTAGAGGTGGCCATGGCGGCAATTGAGCGCGGTGTGGTCAGGACTCAGGCTGAGCCGGGGCAGCGCGATGAAGCTGTCGTGATGCCCGTGTCCTCCCTTATATCTGTTAAAACCGAGGTGCGCCATTATGCCTAATGAGAATGTCGATC
>CAZDJY010000008.1:18481-20707 GCA_964505835.1 uncultured Zetaproteobacteria bacterium
GCCGCGACGCCGATACTGGCGGTCACTTCAATACTGCCGTATTTGGTGTTGAACGGATGCACTTCGATGGCCCGGCGCAGGCTTTCAGCCAGTTTGGCGCTGACTTCCAGCGAACTCTCGGGAAACACTACGCAGAATTCCTCTCCGCCGATCCTGGCCGGCAAATCGGTAGCGCGCGTGCTTTCCTTGAGGATGATAGCCAGCTGTTTGAGGATTTCATCGCCGGCATCATGCCCGTAGTGATCATTGATCTTCTTGAAGTGGTCGATATCGATAATCAGGAAGCCAAACATCTTCTGGTCGAGCTGTTTGAGGAATTCGGCCAGATATCGCCGATTGGCCAGCCCGGTCAATGGATCGTTGCGAGCCTCGGATTCGGCTTGCTCCAACTTATCAGACAGACTGGAGAGCTGCTGGATATGCTGTTGCATGGTTTCTCGCAAGTTGGCGCTGGCACTGGCCAGTTTGTTGCCTGCTTCTAGAATTCCCTGCCGGGCATGCTGCAGGACCTTGCGGGCCTGTTCGGCATCGGCAGGCAACTCCTGTTCAAGCAGTTCTTTGGCCTCACGAAGTTCGGGAGAATCTTCTCCCGCTTGCTGCAACACGTCTGTGATGGATGACAGTGAGGGCTGGATTGCGGCGATGAGTTGCTGGATTTCCTGATGCAGTGAAGCATCCCCCTGCAGATGGGCGTTCAGTAGTTTTTGCAGAAGTCGGACCTTGCCCTGTAGGGATTCATCATCCCTCAGGTTGCCGCCCAGTGTCTGGCAACAGTTTGTGAGTCCTTGATGGGTGGCAGGAATATCCTGTTGTGCTTCGCTGAGTAGTTGTTGGCGTTCCTTTGCATGGGTGTCGAGAGCAGCGCGTGCCTTGTCATCCAGTTGAGTGAGAGAGCCGCCATGCAGCAGAGCCCCATGCTCGGCATCCATGAGTTTGGACAGCAGGCCGGCCAGCCATTGAAAATCTGCAGCGGGAACGCCGGGCGATTGGCGCAGGCGCTCAAGGTTGGAGATCATGCGGCGGGTGATGCTACGTAATTCGGGGTCATCCGGATCGGATTTGATGACGATCGGACGCACCATGTCCATGTCATCAAGCAATTCATTGATATCGTCAAGTTGGCTCATGCTGTCCTTCCTGTTCCACCGGTGAAATGATGCTTGCTCGATTCTGCTAGTGGTTGAGCGAGCGGATGCGGGCGGCTTCGACAGCCAGAATGGTGTCAGCCTGACGCAGTTCGCTGGAGTTCTGATCGGTTGCCGACTGGCGGCGCACCTCTGCACGCAATGCCTCAATGTCGTTCAATAACTGGTCGGGGGCATCTTCTCCGGATTCCAGATGGCGCATGGCCTGATCGAGCAGGGCAAGGCTGTCCTGAAGGGTTTGCCAGGTTTGATGATTGTTCGAATCGGATTCAGTATCTGATATCGGGCCGGTAACATCGTTAATATCCTCGGCTGGCTTAAGCTCGGCATCGAAGATGTTCTGGAATGCTCCCGCATTGCTGCTTTTGCGTGGCTTTCCAGTTGTCGGGTTCTGAATGGGCCGATGATCGCGTATCTTCATGCATACCGTCCTTGGGTGTGGCTGCTGCAGATGCATCCCCGGTTAGATGATATAAAAAACCGAATGCAAAAACGTCAGCGCGCTTTGACCATGGGATACGCAAGAATCAGGCCAGACCGGCTGTGCATGAGTGTGAACAGGCCCTGGTTTACGGAGCGAGCTTGATTTGGATGCTTAGAGCGTGAATGACGCTGGGAAAGAGCGACTGAAGCTCATCGTGAATCATACGATGGCATTGCATCCGGCTTTTGCCGAGAAACGCTGGGGCTGAGATTTGCACGACGAAATGACCTCCGCCGCTTTCTTTGGCTCCGGCATGCCCAGCGTGTTTCCATGACTCGTCTTCAATATGCAGATATTGCGGATCGAAGGCCTGCTGCAGAATCTGGCTGATCTTCTCGCTGGCATCGCTCATGCGTCGTTGGTCTTCCTTTTGCGATACAGGGTGAACGTTTTACCGATCTGGCTGACCATGTCGGCACCGGTGGCCCGAGTCAGCTGGGCGGCCAATTCGCCGCGCAGCTCGCGATCATCATCGGCGATATGGATTTTGATTAATTCATGGATATTCAGAGCCTGCTCAGTTTCCTGAATCAGGTTTTCGGTCAGCCCCTTTTGACCAATGCGAACCACCGGCTTCAGGTGGTGTGCCTTGGCTTT
>CAZDJY010000009.1:0-20446 GCA_964505835.1 uncultured Zetaproteobacteria bacterium
TCATCCTGATGGATGTGAATTTGCTCTTCTTTGGCGATCTCCAGAATGCGCCGGGCGATATGCCCGTAACCTGAGGCCAGCACCTTTGGAGCATCACTGGAGTGCGGATCGTAACCCAGTGCTACGGCGGCCGGCTGATCGGCCTGTGCCCGGCCCGTCATGCCAGCGCACCCTGTTTCCGGCCGGGTGTGAGGAAGGGCTCGTTGCCTTCAAACAGGCGGCCCTTCAGAGATATGCTTCCATCCGCTTCCTGAGTCGCATCATTGTGATCAGCGAGGAACTGTCCAAAGGGTTGCTGCAAGGCCAGGAATGCCTGATGGCTGCTGGCCCTTAATTTCAGCTGCATGGCCTGCTCACCTCTCTGTTCAAGCATAAAAAACAGCGTGTCGAGATGATCCAAATCAAGCCGTCCATGCAGGGCATAGCGATCCGCATCAACCTGCTTCTGAATCATACCGCGCGGACTCTCGTCATCGGTCTGCTCAAGGAACAGGCGTTCCTGATCCTGAGATGCATGAAGAGAGAACGGCATCTGCAAGGATGCGGGCAGCGGCCAACCGCTCTCGCTTTGGGCTGCAGTATGGGTTGAGGCCTTGGGCGAGGCTGTGGTTTGATTCGGGTTTGATCCTTGTACCTGATCGGCAATCTTGCGGATTAACAATTGCAGGGCACGCGTTTCGCTCAGAATGCGCATCTGAGCGGGAATTTCACGGTTCATCAGTTCGAGCCATATATGGCCGAGCGGCGTGTTGGGCGGCACCTTGGCCTGCATGCGATAAGCACCGAGCATAATGGTGGCCAGATCCGGGCTGTCCATGGAAAGAACCTGTGCCGAGATCAGACTTCCATTCGGCCACGGAAGGGCCGAATTTGTAGCGATCGAACCTGTCTGTGGAATGCCAGTCAACAGGGTGCTGGCGATTGGAATCATGAGTGTTGAATTGCCGCCTGAAGCTTGAGCAGCAGGCGCACCTGAGCCAGCGGAAGATCGAGTTTGTCGGCGATGCTGGCAGGGGACTCACCCTCGCGCTGCATACGTAGAATCATGCTGGTCTGGGCGGCATGACCCGACGAATTGCCAACAGGGGCGGAGGTCTGAGGTTGATAGGCCCGGCGCGCAGCTGCAGCAGAGGTATGACGTTTGGGGGTGGCAGGCGCTCTTTGTTTTTTGGTGCTGGCAGCAGCAGGGGGAGGGGTAGATTCAGTTTTCCTCGCCGAAGCCATCTGGAGGCTGGCTTCATCCAGATGGCGGGTTGCCTCCTCAAGCTGTTCCGCAGTTTCTCTCAGCAAAACCTCCAGCCGCCGCTGCCGTTTGGCATTGCGCATCCACAGAACCCACAACACGGTGATGCCGACAAGCAGCAAGATGTTGAGCAGAAGATTTAAGCTCTCTGAATCAAGTAAGCTAGTCATCTCCATGCTCAGCCGAGACCCATCAGGCCGCGCAGGCGCAAAACCATTTGTGAGTGTAATTGCGAAACGCGCGATTCGGTGAGGCCAAGAATCAGCGCGATTTCCTTCATGGTCAGTTCTTCGTAGTAATAAAGGGTAATTAGCACGTTCTCTCTTGCCGGCAACTCGGCGATAGCATCGGCCAGCTGTTTGACGAACTGGAGCATGGTATTCTGCGATTCGGGGGTGGTCATCGGATCGGCCTCGAGCGTTTCGAGGATGCTCAGGTCTTCATCGTGATTGGATTTGATCGGCAGATCATCGAAATGCACGACCGACATCGTGCGCACCTGATTTAGGCGCTGGCGGTATTCGTCCAGACTGATGCCCAGATGCATGGCAATTTCCTGCTCATCGGCCGGCCGACCATATTGCTGCTCCAGTTCTATGAAGGCTGCCTGCATCTCTTTGGCATGATCGCGCAGGCCGCGCGGCATCCAGTCGAAGGTGCGCAGGTAATCAATCATTGCCCCGCGTACACGATAGGAAACAAAGGTTTTGAATTGGATATCGCGCCCGTGATCAAAGCGCTGCGCCCCGTCGAGCAAGCCGAGTACTCCGGCATCGATAAGATCATCCAGTTCGATTGAATCGGGGGTGCGGCGCATCAGCTGATCCGCATGGTAGCGAACCAGAGGTAGATACTCCTCCAGTAGCTCATCCGGTGTCGGAGGGAGATGAGTCGTTGGATATTGCGGGGCCAGATTCATTGGCTCAGATCCTGATTTTCGCCAACCTGATCAGCCTGACTGCTCGATAAAGGCAGCAATTGATCAAGCCAGACCAGCAGCACCCCCATCCATGCTCCGGCCACTGTCAGTACGAAGATTCTGAAGATTGAATCAATGATCGAAATCTCTTGAACCAGACAGATTGCACAGCCGAAGAGAAATCCGGTTGCTGCCCCGCTAATCGATGCCTGCGAAACTTTCATGACGCACCTGCGGATGCGGTGAGTGATGCACTCAGGCTGTGTTCCCAGAAGAATTGCAGTCCGCCAGCACGTGAGTCGTCGCGCGGCCGCTCCAGGACATTGTGAAAGAGTTTGTCCAGTTGGTGAAGCATCTGTCCGTCATCACTGGTATCAAGAAGGCGCTGCTCACGGATAGCGCGCCGAACCGAATGATTTTGCGGGATGTTGCCAATATAATCGAGATATACGTCAAGGTAGCGATCGGTGACGGATAATAGACGTTTGAAGGTGATTTGCCCGTCGATATCGCCGGTCTGATTAACGATGACCATAAAGCGATGCACTGAGCGCTGTTGGGACAATACCTTAATGAGCGCGTAGGCATCGGTCAACGAGGTCGGGTCCGGCGTCAATACGACAAGAGCTGTTTCCGAGGCCGAGGCAAAATACAGCACGTTATCGCCGATGCCGGCTGCGGTATCGATCAGAATCAGGTCATAGTGGCGGCCAGCCTCGCGCAGGCTGTCGAGGATGATCTGCTGGTCGGCGGAGGACAGTTTGGTCAGTTCGTACAGGCCGTTGCCGCCAGGCAACACATCAAATCCGTACGGCGTGTCGAGGGTCAGGTCGTCAAGGTTGGCATCGCTGTTCAACAGATCACGCATCGTGCCCCTGGCGTGCAGCCCGAGCATGACATCGACATTGGCGAGTCCGAGGTCGGCATCAATCAATAATACTTTCTGCCCGGCCTTGACCGCATGGGCTGCCAGATTGACGGAGACAAAGGTTTTGCCGACGCCGCCCTTGCCACTGCTCACCGAGATAACGCGTGGAGATGATCCTGCACTCATGATGCAACCTGTTGGCGAGGTGAAGCTTCCCGACTGCCAAGCAATGATGTGATACCGGCTGCGGTGAGCCAGCCCATCTGTTCGGGCACTTCCGGACCGAAGCTGCAATATCCCAGCGGCAGGCCAGAGGCGATGGACCAGTTGATGATTTTCCCCGGGCGCTGGGTTTCATCCAGCTTGGTGAATGCGATGTCGGTCATCTCGGGTTGTTGCGGCCTGGCGAATAACTGCATGCCGTCCTCCTCATCCATATTGGCCGGCAATACCAGAAACCGGCGCGTGCAGGCCATGTCTTTCCACAGAGATGCCTGCCGTTTGAGACTGGCGCTATGTCGCGGACTCCAGCCTTCAGTGTCTATAAGCAGGAGTTGTGCCGATTTGCAGCGAGCGCGGATGTCGGCAATGTCGGAAGCCCGACGAAGGCTCATCAGCGGGATGCCCAACGTGGTGGCGTACCCCTGCAGTGTTTCGACGCCGCCCATGCGTTCGGTATCGGTGCTGATCAGCGCCACGCGCACGCCCTTGAGGCTGTAATGGGCGGCAATCTTGGCCACCAGTGTCGTTTTTCCAGCGCCGGCCGGTCCGCTGAAAAGCAGAGTGTTCTGCTTGCGCTTCAGATTGATGCGGCTGCCCCAGGTTAGGCTCTTGCCGCCGGCCGGTTTACCCAGAGCAAAGGCGCTTGCCATATCGAAGGCATGGCTGGCTGAAACTCCGAGCTGCAGCAGACGGTCAAAAGCCTTTTTTTCATCAGTGCTGGCCAGTGAATCCCGGAGGCCGGATGTCTCCTTGCGTCCCAGACCCTCGATGATGCGTTCGAGTCGGCGCACGGTGGCTTCAGTGGAATGGTGGGACTGTCGACTGATGGACTCGGCAGCAGGTGATATATCTTGTGCGCGCGATGCGGGGGCATTGTTCAAAGGCTCGGCATCGAGTGCGGCATGCACATGCCAGAGGCTGTTGCCGGAGGCATCTCTGGTCTGTTGCCGGTCGAGGATGATGGCTTCCGGGCCCATGCTCTGGCGTACCTTGGCCAACGCCTCATGCAAGTGGGCGGCACTGAATACCTTAATGCGCATCGTTGAGTCCTATCTTGTCCAGTGACTGGACGTTCGTCTTCGGCGGAATCTCGGCAATGGAAAGCACGGCGATGCGGGTCATGATCTTGCGTAGTGCCTGAGACAGTGGCGAACGCAGTTGAGGTGTGGTCAACAATACCGGCATGTCGACGTCGTGGCGCGAGGTAACCTCGTTCAGGCGTGCGATCAGGCGCTGCCATTCGGCCATCTCAAGCGGCAGGCTCCAGCCTGGTTGCTGGGTAATCCGATCCGTCATTTTCTGTTCCAGTGCGCCATCGAGCATGAATACGGCCAGTTCGCCGTTAGCATTCAGGTGACGCTGGGTGATCGTGCGTCCGAGTCTGCTGCGTACATGTTCGACCAGTATATCCGGGTTCGGGTTCTCGGCCGCATGATCGGCCAGCGCTTCCAGGATCATCATCATGTCGCGGATTGGCACCCATTCGCTGAGCAGGCGCTGCAGAACATTTTGTAACAGGCCGATACTGACCTGGGCCGGGACGATTTCATCGACGACCTTCGGATAGCGCCCACTCAGGCGCTCAAGCAGATCGTGTACCTGAGCCCGATCCAGCATCTCGGCCGCCTGGCCGCGCAGGGTTTCTGTGATATGGGTGATAATGACGGTGGACGGCTCAACCACTGTATAACCGGAAAGCTCAGCCTGCTGACGTTTGTCCTGCGTGATCCACACGGCCGGCAGACCGAAAGCCGGCTCCTGCGTGGCAATGCCTTCCACGGCCGGGCCATTGATCTGGCTTTCCAGCGCCAGAAGGTTGCGCGGCCGGATCTCGCCACGCCCAACCACGGCGCCGCGAATCAGAATTTGATAATCGGACACGCCGAGTTGCAAGTTGTCCTTGATATGTACCGGCGGCAGCACGAAGCCGATTTCCTGGGTGATCTGTTTGCGTACCTTCTTCATGCGCTCGAGAAGATTCCCCTCGCTGCCGTTTTCGACCATGTCGATCAGGCCGTAGCCGATCTCCAGACGGATAGGGTCCTCGACCAGCAGTTCGCTTAGATTGTCCTCGGTATTTTCCTCGGTTTGCGGCGTGACCTCACCCGTTTCGGGTTGCAGTGCCTTCTGCTTCTCGCCGAGATAAAGATAATAGCCGCTGAATCCAAGTCCGAGCGCGAGAATCAGGAATGGAATAAACGGCAAGCCGGGCACCATACTCATCAGCAGCAGCGCGCCGGAGGCGACCCAATGCACCTTTGGATAGCGGGTGAACTGGGCTTTCAGTTCGAATGGCAGGGCGGTGCTGCCGCTGGCGCGGGTGATGATGATGCCGGCGGCTGTGGAGATGACCAGAGCCGGGATTTGTGACACCAGGCCGTCGCCGACCGTCAAAAGACTGAACACCGTCATTGCATCGTTGATCGACATGCCCTGCTGCATGACACCGATCACCAGACCGCCGCACAGGTTGATGACGGTGATGATCAGGCCCGCTACCGCATCGCCGCGCACGAATTTCGAAGCGCCGTCCATGGCGCCGTAGAATTCGGCTTCTCTGGCTATGGATTCACGCCGCGTGCGCGCTTCGCGCTCATCAATCAGGCCGGCATTCATGTCGGCATCAATGGCCATCTGTTTGCCGGGCATGGCATCCAGAGTGAAACGGGCTGCAACCTCGGCGATTCGCGTCGAGCCCTTGGTAATGACGATGAAATTAATCAGTACCAGAATAAGGAAGATGATCAGGCCTACCACCGTGTTGCCGCCGACAACAAACTGGCCGAAGCCCTCGATGACATGGCCTGCTGCAGATGGGCCTTCCTGACCGTGCAGCAGGATCAGCCGGGTGGTGGCGACATTCAGTGACAGGCGGAATAACGTGGTCAGCAACAACAGCGACGGGAATACAGAGAAATCCAGTGGCTTGAGGACATAGACCGAGGTCAGAAGGATCAGGATTCCGATGGTGATATTGGCGGCCAGCAGTACATCCATCAGCCAGGTCGGCAGCGGCACCATCATCACCAGCAACACGCCAAGCACCGAAATCGCCAACAAAATGTCAGGCTGTTTGCTGATGCGCTGGAATGTCATTGTTGCCACGTTCTGCACCGTATTGCCTCTCCCTTGGTGGTTAACTGCTTGTTTTTACTTCTTTAAACGGAAAATCTCCGCCAGAATAATGGCCACGGCTTCGAACAATTGTTCGGGGATTTCGTCGCCTATCCTTACCTGCTTAAACAAGGACCTTGCCAAAGGCTTGTTTTCGCGCAGGGGGATTTTGTTTTCCCGGGCGATTTCCCTGATTTTGGCGGCAATATTGCCGCGCCCCTTGGCCAGTACCTTCGGGGCATTCGGGCTGGCAGGATCGTAGGACAGGGCAATGGCTAGGCGGGTCGGGTTGGTAATCACCACATCAGCCTTGGGCACGTCGGCCATCATGCGATTCTGGGCCTGCTGCATCTGGAGCTGGCGTATCTTGGCCTTCAATTGCGGGTCGCCCTCGCTTTCCTTGTGTTCGTCGCGCAACTCCTTCTTCGACATGCGCATCGATTTCATGAATTCCCAGCGCTGGTAGATGACATCCGTCATTGCAATGACAGCGAAAATGACGGTGGCCAGTGTCACGATCTTCATGGCCCCGCTGACCAGAAGAGCTGATATATCGGCTGGATCCAGGAAGGCGGCGCGCAGGATTTCGGCGAACATGCCGGTGACTACGGTTGAGCAGA
This sequence comes from uncultured Zetaproteobacteria bacterium, assembly GCA_964505835.1. Classification (GTDB taxonomy): domain Bacteria; phylum Pseudomonadota; class Zetaproteobacteria; order Mariprofundales; family Mariprofundaceae; genus JAJRVH01. Next base: position 6,987 of record CAZDJY010000009.1, read on the forward strand.
CCAGCGACAACACGACGAGCTTGAGGATGGATTTGATGAATTCTGCCAGCGAGCGGGTCGAAAACAGTCGCTTGATGCCCTTCAGCGGGCTGATTTTTTCAAGCTTGGGCTTCATGGTCTCGAAGGTGAACACGGGGCCGCTGATCATGAAGGTGGCCAGCATGCCGAGCAGGGTGATGGGCAGGGCCACAGGCAGGATCTGCATGGCCATGTCGGTGCTCGTTTCAATCAGCAGCTTCTGCATGCCGATGGCGGTGGGCTCAATTGCGGCCTTGCCGGACAGGTAATAGCGCATCATCTCCAGCATCGAATCGCCGATGACGGCAGCAATGCCGGTTACTCCGAGCAGGCTGATGACCAGAAAAGAGATGGCCGTCGATGGCTCCTTACTGGTCGGCACCTGGCCTTTCTTGCGCGAATCTTCGAGGCGTTTGGGGGATGCTTCCTCGGTTTGTTGGCTTTTATCCTGATCGTCGGCCATAGCAGATCAAATGCCCGACATGCGGTGCAACAATAGCGGCACAGAGTGATTGAGCGTGCCGAAGGCATCGTTCATCAGGTAGATCACTGCCGGCATGCCGAGCGCCAGCGTCAACAGCCCGAGACCGACAGTGATCGGGAAGCTGACAAAGAACACCTGAATCTGTGGAACAGCACGGGCCAGAAGGCCAAGCGCAATATAAATGAAGGTGAGCAGCAGCATGATCGGTGCGGCGATTTTCAATGCCAGCGTAAACATGTCGGCTGCCGCTTGCGTCAACACCTCCATGCCCGCTCCACTCCAGGCATGGCCGATCGGAAACTGTGTGAAGGACTCACTCAGAGCGCGCAGAAAAAGGTGGTGCGCGCCGGTGGCGAGCCACAGCAGCATGGCTAAGGTCATGGCCAGTTGCGAGATGACAGACTGCTGGCTGTGCGTGGCCGGATCGAAGACATTAGCCACGGTCATGCCCATCTGGAAGCTCATGAGCTGGCCGGCGAACTGGGCCGCAGTGAAAATCAGCTGTGCAAGCAGAGCCATGGCTCCGGCAATCAGCAGTTCCTGAATGGCGAGCGTGGCAAAGGCGATGGGGGTTAGCTGGATGACGGGAACATGTTTTTCTACGACCGGATACAGGATAATAGTCAGCAGCACGATCAGGCCGATCTTGATCTGTGAGGGCACCAACTGATGGCCGAGTACCGGCAACAACATCAACAAGGCGCTGATGCGCAGCAGGATGAGCAGGCCAATGCTAATATGCTGGGGGTCGAACCAGGGGATGTTCATGCGACGGGTTACTGCACCAGGGATGGAATCATGGCGAACAGACTGTGCGTGAAGCTCACCAGCTTTTCAGTCATCCACGGGGCCGCGAGAATGGTGGCGGCAAAGACGGCTATGATCTTGGGTACGAATGTCAGTGTCATTTCCTGAATCTGGGTTACGGCCTGGAACAACGAGATGGCGATACCGACGACCAGTGCTACGCCTAGCATGGGTAAGGATAGCAGCAGCACCATCTTCAGCGCTTCGCTGCCGGTCTGGATGACTAGATCAGGACTCATGTAATGCCTAGAGCAAAGCCGGGGCCAAATTGAGCATCGGCCTGATCAATGTACCTCGGCAGATGCAGAGCGATTCAGGCAGTTGCCACTTTACGAATGCTGTCCAGCAGCATATCCGGATGGAACGGTTTGTGGATGATGTCGGCGGGGGTTACGTCGCCCAGCTCGGCACGGGTATCGCTTTCGCTATAACCCGAACAAATAATGATGCGCGCCTCGGCATCAATGTCCTTTAGCGCCCTGAAACATGCCTCGCCGTTCATGCGGGGCATGGTCATATCCAGCAACACGACATCAACCTGACTGCGTTGCTGCTCAAAGACATCGACTCCTTCGGCTCCGTCGCTGGCGGTAAACACCCGGAAACCAAACTCATGTAATATCTCGGCAGCCATATCACGGATCATGGCATCATCATCGATAATCAATACCGAGATGTCGTCTTGCTCATCGTTGGGCGTATGACTGACCGCGGATGACGTATGCGCTGTCTTCTCCTCGGCGAACAAAGGCAGGTAGATGCTGACACAGGTTCCGACATTGGGCCGGCTGCTTATGGAGATGCCGCCCTTGTGCGCTTTCACGATGCCAAGAACGGCCGGCATACCGAGCCCCCGGCCGGTGAATTTCGTGGTATAGAAGGGCTCGAAGATGCGGCTTACGATACTGTCATCCATGCCGCAGCCGTTATCCTGCACTTCGAGAAACATATAATTCCCTTCGGCCAGGTCGTTATGGCCCAGACATTTATCGATATGCTGCTTATTCAGAAGGCGTGTGCCCGACGTGATCTTGATCATGCCGTTATCGGCATCCCCGATTGCTTCGCCGGCATTATTGATCAGGCTGATCAGCAGCTGTTGAACCTTGCCAGCATCACCCATAAATGGTTGCTGTGCATCGTTTAAGCGGACGTCGAGCGCGACGCCGCTCGGGATGGAAACTCCCATCAACTGATCGATGTCGCGAACAGCTTCCTGCAGGGTGATGGGCCTTAGCTCGACGTTGTCGCTGCCGGCATAGGCGAGCATCTGGCGGCACAGGCCGGCAGCCTGCTCGCTGGCCTCGTTGATTCGCTGGATATAGGTGTGCAGGCCTGAGTCGCGTTCAAGCTTGCGCGCAATCAGACCGGTGTTGCCGACAACGGCTGCCAGCAGATTGTTGAAATCATGGGCGATGCCACCGGCCATGACGCCGAGGCTTTCGAGGCGGTGGGTGTTTTCGAACTTGCTCTGAATGCGCCGCTGCTCGGTGAGATCGTGATCGACGCAGACGTGGTGAGTGACTTGCCCATCCTCGATGACCGGCGAGACCTTGCGCCAGACGATGCGTTCCTCGCCCTGTGAATTGGTGAATGTGATCTCGCGTTGAATGGATAGACCCTTATCAAGCGTCGAGATGATCTCGTCATACAGATCGTCATGCACTTTGCCGCCGCGCAGTTCGGCCGCATATTTTCCCTTCCATTCCTGATCGCTGACGCCGAATTCCTGTAGGCAGGCGGCATTGGCGTAGGTCATGCGTCCGCTGGCATCGGTTATAAACATGACATCATCGGCCTGACTGACGGCCATGCGCAGTCGAACGAGCTCCTGCTCAGCCTGTTTGCGTTCACTGATGTCGCGCATGACGACCAGGATGGCCGGTTGACCGTCGGCATCGCTGAACGGGCGACCCTGCACTTCGCCGTAGAACATACTTCCATCCATGCGTAGCAGACGGGTCTCCTTCAGTGGAGCGGCCCTGCCGGCATGAATTTCTTCGCGGATGCGGCGGGTCGCTTCGGTGCGGTCGTCCGGGTGTACACGGTCAAGCACACTGGATTGCAGCAGTTCGTCCTGGTTAACTGCGCCAAAGGTTTGCACGGCGGCCGGATTAACATATATCCAGCGTCCATGCTGGTGTACGCCGACCGCGTCGGGAATTTGCTCCATCAAGTGGCTGAAGCGGGCCTCCTTTTCGCGTATCTCATCGGTCTGACGCTTGATCTCCTGTTGCAGCAATTCGGTGAAGCGGAAATAGCGATAGCTATGTCTGCTGGCCAAAGCGCTGAGCAGGATGCCGAAGATCAGGATGAGCCAGGCATCAACATGGGAGGTTGCGGAGATTTTGAAGAAAAACGGCCTGCTGGATACGGTGAATCTCATCGGCAGACCGGCAAAACGCCAGTCGAAGCTCTTGCTGAGCTTCGCCTTTTCGTTCGTCTGCTCCGACTGACTACGAGAGATGTGGCGATAGACTTCATGCGGCCTGTCCATGCCTGATGCAGTGGCCTGCAGGCTGATGTCGAGCCCGGCGACGGGCTCGTTAGCAATGGCCAACTCCAGCAAACCCTGAAAATTCCACGAGCCAAGTGCGAGGCCAGCCGGCTGGCCAAGGCTATTTTTGACTGGGTAGAGGATTCGAAGTTGGGACGGGCTGGCAGGCTCGATCCAGGCTCGGCTCAGATTATCCTGCATGGCTGCCTCGATCAGCGGCAGCAGATGCGGCTGGTCGGACAGGTTAATGCCTGCGGTAAAGTCCTCCCCATTTGCATACAGCACCGGCAACAGTGGGGTGTTGCGCATCTGTTCGGCTTTGGTGAAGCGGGGGGCTTTATCAGCTTCAAGGCTGTCCCTGATTTCCTCAAGCAGGGCGGGATAATTCTTCCGGTCTGTCAACTGGCTCCAGGCCAGAGCGACAAGTTGGGGGTGCTGGTGCCGGTAAAGGTCGGTGAAGCTGACGAGTTCGCTGTAGGTCAATGGATGCTCGGAATCGGGTTCATATTCCATGCCGATCATTGCGCCAAAGTCGATCAGCGTGTTGCGGGTATGCTCCAGCGCCTGTTGCAGGCGCAGTACGTGGGTTTGGCTGCGAAAATCAAAGATGGCCTGTTCCCGGTCGTGGGCATGGATCATGGACCAGGCCAAGCCGAGTCCGGTAATCGTCAAGCCGATTGCGGCTGTTAACAGCCAAAGATAGGGGGCAATGCGAGATTGGCTGATGCGCGTACGTAAGGAGCTTTGCATCGTTACAGGTGGAAGCTGGCCAGCAACGACTGGGTAATCAGATGCCAGCCATCGACCAGTACGAACAGGATGATTTTCAGCGGCAGCGAGATCATCACCGGAGGCAGCATCATCATACCCATACTCATCAGCACTGAGGCGACCACGAGATCAAGCACGACAAACGGGATATAGATCAGGAAACCGATTTCAAAGGCGGTTCTGAGCTCCGATATGACGAACGATGGGATCAGCACATGCATCGGCGTGTCATTGGCTTGCTTGGGCTTTTCCACCTTCGCCGCATTGAGGAACAGGATCAGATCATCCTCGCGCGTCTGCTTGAGCATGAAATCCCTTAGCGGCGCCATACCACGTTCCATCGCCACAGACTGATTGATGTCCTCGTTCAGGTAGGGAGTCAGAGCCTCGGCGTCAATTTTTTGCCACACCGGCATCATGATGAATACGGTCAAAAACAATGCCAGACCGACGAGGATTTGGTTGGGTGGCGATTGTTGGGTACCGAGCGCCTGGCGCAGAAAGGCGAAGACCACCAAAATGCGCGTGAACGATGTCATCATCACCAGAATCGACGGAGCCAGCGTCAGCACCGTCAACATGGCGACAATTTTCAGGCCGGTGAACCATGCGGTCGGATCGTCGCTCTCGCCGAGTGAAATGGATACGGAGGGAAGATCTGCTGCCAGAAGCAGATCAGGCATGGCCAGCAAGGTGGCCATGAACAGGGTGGTCAAGATCAAGGGGCGGATGTTCGGCAACGGCCAGACGCAATTGAATCTCATGCTTCACCCTTGTCGGTTGCTGGCGGGGAGTCTGTGCCGGCATGAGCATCGTCTGGCAGGGCCTGATCGGGGGATAGCTGACAGATGCCGTTGGCCGATAATGCCAATAGATAATGACGGCCCTGATGGCGGACCTCGACGATGCTGCTGCGGTTATCGATATGAATCTTCTGCAGCAGGCGAAAGTCCCTCCCACTGTGCATGGAACGGTCCTGAAATCGGCGCATGCCCCAGACCATGAAGGCGAACAGACCGAGCACCGCAGCCAGTCCGATCACGGACTGCAACACCAGCGAAAACAAATTCTGCTCCATCAGATATTTCCGGTTGCCGGGCTCAGGAAAGTGCGCTGACCCGGGCGCTGGCCGGTACGACTTCGGTAATACGTACGCCTAGTTTGTTGCCGGTGGAAACCACCTCGCCGCGCGCGAAGATGGTGCCGTTGGCAAGGATATTGACCTGAGCATTGGCTTCCTTGTCCAGCTCAATAACCATACCGTGATTCAGGCGGGCGATATTGTGCAGCGGCATTTGGGTGCGGCCGAGCTCGACGCTGATATCCAGCGGAACATGCATGATGGCCTCCAGATTGTTGCGCTGCGGGGATTCTCCGGCAGTTTCGGCCTGATTGGTTTGAACTTCGCTCGCTTCACTCATGGCTGAGCCTCCATTGTTGGTATTGCATGCTTCACAAGCACTGTCTTACAGCAGCTCAGCAGCAAGCATGCCATCCTGCTCACCCGGGCGTGCCTGAAACATCGGTATATCCGAAACCCAAACGGTGCATGGATCGTTTTTTCGTTTGGTAATGGGCAGGAAATCCCCCGGTTTAAGGGACAAGAAGGTGCCGATATCAATCGAGCACTGATCCAGTTCGAAGCGCAGTCGGGTTGGCGTTTCGCTGATCCGCTCCCACAACGCTTCTGTCCATTCTGCATCCACATCACGCGGCTCGTCGCTGACTGTGACGCGCAGCTTCTCAAGCACAGGGTCGAGAAACGGCATCGGATAGTGCAATGATAGCTTGCCGTCCAAGTCTTCACTGAGCTTGACGCTGATATTGACCGAAAAACAGCTTTCCTTGGCACTGGTGACGGCCAGAAACTGGGGGTCGCTATCGATCTTGAAAACATCGAAAGCCATCGGATGAACGGGTTGCCATAGCTCGCTCAACGTCGCGCCCAGTTTTTCTGCGATGCGATGACTGAGTTTCATTTCCACTGCAGACAGCGCTTCAATATCGCCACCTGCCTCGCCATCGCCGCCGAGCATGGCGTCCACGAAGGCAACGATGAGCGGGATGTCGAAGGTCAGCATCATGCGTTGTTCGTTATCGGCCTTGAAAACGAAATAGGCCAGGTGTTCCTCGTTGGTAATAATGTCCTTGTAGGTTTGCGACTCCAGGCCCTGCACTTCAAGCGTGGTGTCGCGCTTGAACAGCTCGTCCCATTGCTCGTCCAGTATCTCGATCAGGCGTTCGTGAAGATTGACGAACATGGGATATTTATCCGGACCGTCTTCCTCATCGCCGCCGAATTCGAAGGCTTCCACCTGTTCGGGTTGTGCCATGGGCGGCAGGGTGGCAAACAGCGCCTCGCTGTGCTCGGCCGGTCCGACCTCGGCCATCAGCGCCTCGATCTCTTCGGGGGCAAGTACGGGTTCACTCATGATTGAACCTTGGGTATGCGGGCGAGTTCATCGGCTGCCTACTGGGAAACGAAGTCGGTAAAATAAAGATTCTTGATCGGTTTACCTCCGACCAGCCTGTTCATGCGATAGACAAGGTCTTCCTTCAACGCATATTTGCCGTTTGGCGTGCGAATCTCTGAGAACTTCTTGCTCATCAGCACGGTGATGATCAGATCGTTGATCTTCACCATATTTTCGCTCACCTTGGCCTTGGCTTCCTCGCTGCGCACTTCGATCTTGGCTTTGGCGCGAAGGAAACGGGTTTGCTCGGTATCGGCCAGATTCACCGTAATATCGCTCAGGTCCATCAGGATCGGTGGGGTGGCCGGATCATCCTCGGCTTCCGGAATCTTCGGTTGCTCGGTCTGCGCCGTGGCGGCAGGAGTCGCTGCAGATTGATCCATTTGCGTCAGCTTCCAGGCGATAAAACCGCCGACACCGAGTACGGCCAACAGTAAAACCAGGTTGATGATTTGCAGCAGGCCGCCGGAGGATTTACTTTCCTTTACCTCTTCCTTTTCTTCATCTGCCATGGGGTTCCTCCATTTTTAGTCCGTCATATCACGGCCAGTATTTGTTTCCGGGCTCTTTCTTTTACCGCCCTGTTATTTGTAAACCACAATCTCAACGCGCCGGTTCTTGCTACGTCCGAACGGTGTTGCTTCGGTAGATACCGGGCGCGAGGGGCCGTAGCCAGCCAGAGACAGACGACCTGAATTCACACCTTCATCTTCCATGATATGCAAGACTGATGCCGCTCTGGCCAAAGACAGGGTCCATGGGTCGCTGAACGGACTCTTGGACAGATCAACCTTGGCGTTGGTGTGACCCTGAATGCGAATCTTGCCGGGCATGATCGCCAGCATTTTCGCCAGTTTCTTGATAGCCAACTCATGTTCGGGCCTGAGTGTGGCTTTACCATCCTCGAACAGGATGGCATCCGGGATGCGCAAATACAGACGGTCTTTGATGATCACGCCCTTAACCTTATGTTTCAGGGTCGAGTTGTTCAGAATGCTGTGTGAGTTCTGGCGCATGGCCAGCATCAGCTCCTGCACCGAAATCAGCTTCTGCATTTCGATGGGCGGAATAATCTGGAATTCGGTTTTTTTGCCCGAATTCAGCACCGATACCGCCTTGGTGAACGATGAGGAAACGTCCGAGAGCCCTGTTTTATCCAGTGTCGACATTGAGATAAGCAGGATGAAGAACGTCAGCATCAGACTGATCAGGTCTGCAAACGTCGTCATCCACGCCTCGGTATTGGGCTGGTATTCGACGGGCCATTTCTTCTTGCGTGCCATCAGTATTGGTTCGCTTTCGGTTGCTGGATGGCTGGCCGTTGATATTTCTGCATCGGCCCGTGACTGGTATCATTCTTGTCTTCGGTGACCGGGCGGAATTTCAGCGTGATATCGACCCTGCGACTCAGTTCGGGATGGCCGGGCACGGGGCTTTTATCGCCCATGCCGGCAGCGATCATGCGCCCGTTTGGAACGCCAAGCCGGGACAAGGCATGAAACACGCTCATGGCTCGGGCGGCTGACAGCTCCCAGTTGGACGGGTATTGCGAGCCATGCGTCGGCTTGTCGTCTGTATGCCCTTCGATTTGCACCTCGATGACCTCCGGGCGCTGAAAGGTGATGGCCAGTCGATCAAGCAGGGCCTGAATCTTGGGTGACAGGTCAACATGGCCGGCGGCGAAGGCAATGTGTTCGGGAAAGCGTACGCGCACGCTATCCTTATCGAGCGGCAGTACCGTCATCGCATCACCGACACCCATTTCCTCGGCAACTTCTGTCAATTCTTTGGCGGTTCGCTTCGGGGCGGTGCTGCCATCGACAATATCCCGAGCCGGCAGAGCAGGACCCTGACCCTGGGAAAGATTGGCACCGCGCGGCAACATATTAAAGGTACCGGCAAGTGATCCCAATGCGGCTAGTCGCTTTTCATCGACAATCACCGCCATTGACGTGAGAAGAATGAAAAAGGCAAGCATCTGCATCATCAGTTCAAGGAACAATGCAGCTCCGGGATCCTTTGGAAAGGGTAGCGGATCAGGTTTTTTATCTTTCTTCGCCATCGGAAAATCCCGCTATTAATCGAATGAAGAGGCGCGTTCTTTCGGCGGCAAATAGCCGAGCAGTTTCTGCTCCATGACGCGAGGGTTCTCGCCGACCACCAGTGATTGCACACCGGTGAGGATGATTTCGTGTACCAGCACCTCTTCCTGACTGCGTGCTTTGAGTTTGCCGGCCATGGGCAAAAACAGGATGTTGGCCATCAGGGCTCCGTAGAACGTGGTCAAGAGGGCAATGGACATGGACGGACCGATGGAAGATGGATCGGACATGTTCTGCAACATCAACACCAGGCCGACCAGCGTGCCGATCATGCCCATGGATGGTGCATAGGTACCGAGCGCGGTGAACATATCAGCCCCGCGCCCATGACGAGCAGCAAGCTTATCCATCTCCATATACAGGATATCCTCGATAACATTCGGCTCCTGCCCGTCGATGGCCATTTGCAGCCCCTTGGACATAAATTCGTTGTCGATATTGGCGACTTCGCTTTCCAGCGCCAGGATGCCGTCCTTGCGTACGGTTTGTGCCAGCTCTACAAGCTTGGCAATGACCTCAGGACCGGTATCCACCTTGTACATGAAGGTCTTCATGGTGACGCCGATGACGCCGAGCGCTGTTTTTAGCGGATAACCGACCAGCAGCACACCCACGGTGCCGCCGATGACAATCATCATTGAGGGGGGATCGATAAAGCTGCTGAGGCCGCCGCCGATGGCGAAAGCCACCAGGCCGAATGCCGTTAATATACCGATGAGTGTTGCGATATCCACGTAGCCCTCCAAGCACCGATGCTCATAAACAGAGTTATGCAGCAGGTTGTTTTAAACGTCTAATACGGTTGTCATAGCAAGAAGCGTGCTAATTCGGAGACAGCTGAAAAAAAGAGGCAGAAGCATCACGCTCCTACCTCTTTTATCTTAGCCCGGACTATTCATAAATGCTGCCGCGCTCTGACTTGTTCATTTGCTCGCAACGAATCCTTCGTTAGTCGTCCGTATGCACTGCTACGGACTTCTTCCTCAGAATCCGTTGCAAGCAAATGTCCGGCGTCATCATCACGGCGATTCACGAATAAGTCCGGGCTAGATCACTTAATGCTTACCGTTTGATTTGCATCAACGATGACAGCATCTGATCGGTCGTCATGATGGTCTTTGAGTTGGCCTCGTAACCACGTTGAATGACGATCATCTTGACGAATTCATTGGCCAGATCGACGTTCGACTGCTCCAGTCCGAACGCGGTGATGCTGCCCATGCCGCCGTTGCCGGGTTTCTCCAACACCGGAGATCCGGAAGCAATCGTTTCCGATTGCAGATTATTGCCGATGTGGGATAGCACAGAATCATTCGGGAAGTTGGCCAGTGCGACCTGATAGAGCGAGCGACGCTGTCCATTAGTGAATACGCCGAAGATACGGCCGGTCGAATCCGATTCCAGACGATCCAGAAAACCCGCCTGAAAGCCATCGCGGGTCATCTGGCGAGTGGCAAAACTGCCGGCCATTTGTACTGTGCCATCCAGGCCATTACCTGTCACACCCTGTGCATCAAGAGTGGTGGCATTGCCGAAGTTGACAGACAAGGTGCTGGGCGCTGCACCGCTCCAATTGATGGTCAAATTTGGAGAAACCTCGTTAACCAATTGTCCCTGAGTTCCGAAGACCAGGCTTTGGGTTCCTGCGGTGATCACGCCTAGACCTGAAACAGAGGATGCTGTTGGCGCACCTATTTCCTGCAGTACGCCCGGTGTGCCACCTGCAATATCGGCCCCATCAGCAAAGGCATGCCAGTCCCAGACACTTTGACCACTGGCATCTACGCCAACTTTCGTATAAGCAACACTGACCGGATGGGTCTGGCCAAGGGAGTCGTAGATATTCACTTCAGCCTTATAATGAAAGGTGGCCGGGTTGGTCGGATCAAACACTGTTCCTGCCGGCAGGGGGACAGCATTCGAATCCAGCGTGACACCGGCGGTCAGGTTGCTGGTGGGCTGAGCCTGACTGGCCAGATTAGCAAAGGTAATGTTTGTGACATTGCCTGTGGCGGCTCCGGTGGTATCGGTCGCCCAGCCCTGAACGACATAGCCCTGACCGTCAATCAGGTTGAAATCCTTATCCAGAAAGAAAGCACCGGCTCGGGTATAGAAGGTCTCGCCGCTGGCGGTGTCCTTCAGGGCGAACATTCCGTTGCCGTTGATGGCCATGTCGGTGGGGTTGGTGGTGTTCTGGATGCTTCCCTGCGCCGAATCGCGGGTGATGGCGCCGATGCGGACGCCGTTACCGACCTGATTGGCAATGTTTGAACGGGTCACACCCACCGTTTGGCTGAGTACATCCGAAAAGACGACATTCTGGCTTTTAAAGCCCAGAGAGTTGACGTTGGCGATATTATCGCCAACTACACGCACGGCCTCGCCGAACGCGGACAGGCCACTTGCGCCTGTATATAGTGCATTATAAATACCCATGATTTCCTCCTTGGATTTGTGTTGTCACTAAAGTGTGATTTCCTGAATAGCTGATTGAGGTACCGCCATACCGGCCACCACGAATAACGGTCCGCTGCTGCCGAATTTGACTGCATTCACCAGCCCCTGTTGCAGCATGGTTGCCTGCATGGCCTGACCCTGAGAGTCGCTGGCCTGGATGATGGTTTTGTAGGTGCCCTGTGGAACGACGGCGCCGCTGTCATCCTTGCCGTCCCAGGTGGCTGGAGTTATACCGGCGCTCAGTGCTCCCATCTGCATCGTGCGAATGGGCAGGCCGGATGCATCAACAATCTGGACGCTGACATTGGATGCATTGGCGCCAAGTTCGATGCCGAATGGAGTAGGCGTACCCGTGAAATTAAATGCATCAGTGGAGATGGTCGCCGTGTGCCCCAGATAGGATGCGGCATTGCTGCCGGGAGTGACGCTCTGGCTTCCGCCGTTGGCGACCATTTGTTCAAGTAGCGTATTGGTGTTGGTCTGCTGTTCAACCATATTGAACTGGGCCAGTTGGGTGGACATCTTGGTTGGGTCCTGAGGTTTCAGGGGATCCTGAAACTTCATCTGCGCAACCAGCAGCTTTAGGAAGATATCCTTGCTGCCCATATTCGTATCACGTGGCTGAGCTGCGGCATTGGGCGCGGTGGAATTGATCGTGGGTGTCAGCATAAAAGTCTCCTATACCCTGATGCTCAGGCCACCAAGCGGATGGCCTTGTGTGACTGTTGGCCGGGCCTGATCTCGATGGCTTTCGCCCGGTAGTTCTGAATTCGTCAAATGATTGACGTTATTGCCGCCATCATGGGACTGATGCTGTGCATCAAACTGGCCGCCATGGGATTGTGAACCGAAGGAAAATCCCGACAGGTCAAGGCCCTGCTGAGCCAAAGCCTGGCGCAGGGCAGGCATCTGCTGCTCAAGCACCTGACGGGTTGAATTCTGATCGACGATGAGATGAACCTGCAGCTGTTTGGCGGCATCGGTCTGCAGCGATATATTGATCTTGCCGAGGTGAGCAGGTTCGAGTTGGATTTCAAGCTTCGTTTTACCGTCTTTGGCTGACTGGGCGATATATTGCATGCTGTCGAACACATTCATGCCGCTTTCGGACTTATGGCTTAAGTAGCTGGAGAAGCTGCTTCCGGTTGCCGCAGTTGAGTGGTTGCTGCGCCCATCCACGGAGGTCAAAAGAGTTCGTCCATCCTGAGAACCTTTATCCGACGATTGCTGGCCGGATGCATCGCTGCTGTTTGCATCGAGCGATTGCTGGGCCATATTGCTTGCGGCAGATACCGACGTTGCTGCTGTAGATGCTCCGCCCTGCTGATGCTGAATCAAATGGGCGGCAAGCAATGGTGCGGATGCCTGAGCGGCTATGGAACTTTGATCGGCTTTAACCTTGCCTGCAGATAACCCGGCCTTGGCAAGCTGCGACTCTATGCGCGGGCCCTGATCGGCTGATGCGATGCCTTTCTCCAGAGATGATTGATCTACACCTGCGGGCGTGGTCATGGGCTGAGCATCGGGAAGCTTCTGTCCGGCGCTCTGGGCACGTAAGTGTGCTGTTGTTTTATAATGAGCGGGATCAGCGACCTTATCAAGGTTAACGCCTGTTTCCCTCTGTTCGGTCAGGTGTGTTTGGTTGGTCTGGATATTCAATGATGCTTTGTTGAGTTCGCCAGGGCCGGGCTTATCCGACGAGGTAAGCACTGGGTTGGAGACAATCGTCATGGTTTCAGTTTGACTGGCCAGCGCTGCGCCTGATCTGGCTGATGGGTTCCTGCCAGATGATAGCACAGACTTCTCGCCTGTCGTGGTGGCCGTTTCGATGTTGTCTGAACCGTGACCGG
>CAZDJY010000010.1:0-7548 GCA_964505835.1 uncultured Zetaproteobacteria bacterium
TCGGCATCGAAAGGAAAATGCTCCAGCGCCCCGACCAGCTTCAGGCCGCCGCGCGAGACATAGGGCAGCACCTCGCGCACTTCAACATCGACATCCTCGCGGAACGACATGCCCGGTTTATCGGACTTCTGACCTGCGACATACACCAGACCAGCCATGATCGAGCGCTGCGCCACATCAACCGAGGCAGCAAATTCGCGCTGCACCAGCAATTGGTCGAGACGGATCTTTTTAGGCTTTTTTATGTTTGCCAAGATGCTTTTTAAAACGGGCTTTCAGGCGAATGCCGGTCGGCTGGTCCAGCCGCAGTTCGGACTCTGCCTGCTTAAGCTGGGTGATCCGGTTGCGTGGACTGGGGTGTGTTTTGGCCAGCACCTTGGTACGTCCCTGCTTACGACGCTGATCCAGTTCCTTCAGCACCTGAAACATGGCCGGATAGTCGTAGCCAAGATGATCCAGATATTCCAGAGCCTTTCGATCCGCACCGTACTCATCGGTTTTCTTCAGACCCTTGAACAGCGCATCGGTAGCAAAATCCGACATATGCTGGAATAACTCGCCGCCCTGCTTAAAGGCATCGGCCGCCACTTCGCCGCTCACCTTCATCAATTTGGAATGCTGCAGGGCATTAATGATATGTTTCTCAGTGACATGGGCAATTTCATGGGCCAGCACGGCAGCCAGCTCCGCTTCATTATGCACCATGTCCAGCGCACCTCGGGTGACAAAAATATAACCGCCGGGGCAGGAATAGGCATTCACATCATTGGTGGCAAGGATGGCAAACCGATAAGGCAACTCAGGCCGATCCGAGCGCTGCGCCAGAACACGGCCAACCAGATTCAGGTAATAAGTCTGCTCGGGATTCTTGTCCAGGCCGAAGCGCCCGACCACACGTGCCGCCACATCACGGCCTAGGGTGATCTCTTCTTGATCAGAAATCGGAATGAGTGCCGATGCAAGTTTGGCGCCCTGAGAGATATGTTTGGTGATACTCGGATCAATCCCGAGCGCATCGCCCAATTGACCAAAATCAAAGGCCATGGCTGCAGGCGAGCAGAAGAGCAAACCTGCGAACAAGGTCAGCACCTGGAGCCGCTTCATGGATTCAACCTGCCCTGCTCAACGAAAGTCGCCAGATCGGTGGCGGAAACATTCAGTTTCTCCATCCATTCAACTCCGGCCACGTTTGCCTTGCCCTTGGCGGCACCGCCTTCTTCATCCAGCCCGCGTACGCCAAGCACAGCCGTTTTCTGCGTATTGGAATCATGATGGAAGAACGAAGACAGACCGGAAAAGAAGGAACTGGATGCTTTTTTTGCTGCCGTTTGTTGATACCGCTTACGCACCGCCCCGGAAGGCACCCAGCCGCTCACCTTGGGGGATACCCTGATTGTACTGACCTTCCACCAGGCACGTTTCTTCTGGATGACCTTCACATCGGTTAGCCGAGTCAAATGTCCGACAACTTCATCTCTTGCCTGAGGCTGATCGAGCACATCCACACCATCCCGGGAACCGATATAGAATTGATCCGCGGCCAGCGCCGTAGTCGAAAACAGAAGGCTGAACAGAAGGATTGAAAGAAGACGCACCATAGAGCTAATTTAGTGTAGTTAGCCTGAATTTGCAAAAGTAAAGATCGAACGACATCCAGAGGAAAACTTTGGAAGCGTAAAAGGCCAGACTACAGGCTAAAGAAGTGGTGAAACCGTTCAGACAAACGGATACCAGTCGGGATATCCAGATCGAGCTTCTCTGAAGCTGCTTTCAGTTTCCTGATTCTATCCGCCGGCCGTGGATGGGTTTTCGCCAACACCTTGGCTTGCCCGTGCTTGCGGCGCTCACTTAAGAGCTTGAGAACATCGAACATGGCAGTTTGATCGTAACCCAGGCGGTCAAGGTACTGGATCGCCTTTGCATCCGCCCCATACTCATCCTTCTTTTTCAGCCCTTTAAACAGGGCATTGGTGGCAAATTTTGTCATTTTGTCAAACAGCTGATCGGGCACCTTGAGCGCATCTGCTACAGCCTCCTTGCCCACCGACATCAAGCGCGACTGCTGCAGTGCCTTGACGATATGGCGTTCGGTAATATGTGAAATTTCATGCGCCAGAACCGCCGCCAGTTCAGCTTCATCGGCGACCATGTCCAAAGCGCCGCGCGTGACGAAAATAAATCCGCCCGGAGCTGCATAGGCATTCACATCATCGGTCGCCAGAATGGCAAAATGATATTGCAAAAGAGGTCGATCAGAACGTTGCGCCAGTGCCGTACCCAACACATTCAAATAATACGTTTGCTCAGGTGCCTTATCCAGAGGATAGCGGGTCAGGATTTGCTTCACCACGCCGCGCCCCAGATTAACCTCCTGCTGATCCGAAATCGGTATCAACGCCCCGGCCAGTTGGTAGCCCTGCCTGATATGCCGTGCACGTTTCATATCCTTATTATTCCCACCCATCGGCCCGGAGCCAAAACCGCCGACACTGAAGCCGAATGCCTGGACAGGTGCGGGGGCAAGCAGACAGCAGACAAGCAGGGCCAAAATGATCTTCACGGGTTCAAATCCCCCTGTTGAACAAATGCAGCCACATCCGAATCGGGAACCCGCAGAGCTTCGATCCACTGCGTGTCCTGCAGCATCATTTCCTCTTTGGATCGAGGCTTACTTGCCGCCTGGGAACGGTCTTCATCCTCAAACCCGCGCACACCGAGAACAGCCGTTTTACTTTGAGCCGGCTTATCGCGGTGGAACCACGAGGAAAATCCGCTGAATAAGCTAGGCGCTGCATTTTTTGCTGTTGCGGCATTATAGCGATGACGCACCGACCCGGCGGGAACCCAGCCGGTTATTTTTTCTTCAGCCTGAATGATTTGAATCTTCGACCATGATCGTTTGGTCCGAATGAATTGCACGTCCTGCATACGGGGAAGGTGGAGCAATATTTCTGCATGCATATCGGGCTTCTTAAAAAGGTCGATACCATGCCGCGAGCCGATGTAGTATTGATCGGCGGCCCAAAGCGGAGCACTCAAAAGGAAGCTGCTCACTAAAATCCCTAATAGACGAAGCATACGACTTACTTATAGGCCATCGCAGCAGCCTTTGCAATGCAGATTAGTTCAGCGATGCCCGCAATTGTTTGAGAATTCCGTCAACATCCAACTCCAGATCGCGGAGGATCTCGGCCTGCGTGCCGTGCTCGGGGAAACTATCCGGCATTGCGATATGCACGAAACGGCCACTCCAGCCTGATTGAACGGCGAGCGATACAATCTGCTCACCGATGCCGCCCTGGGCCGATCCTTCTTCAACCACTGCCAGCAGTTTGCCCTGAGGTAAATGCTCAACGATGGCTGCAGCATCAAGGGGTTTAATGAATCGCAGGTTCATCAGGCCCAGGTGCTTTTCATCATCCTTGCGCAGCGTCTCAACGGCCTGCAGCGCATCACGGGTTCGGGTGCCCACTGCAATCACAAGCCCGTCCTTACCATCTTCCAGCATTTCCGCTTTGCCGGTCGGCAGGGCTGCGGGCGGAGTCATCTCAACCCCATAACCGTTGCCGCGCGGATAGCGAATCGCTACCGGCCCGTCGATCTCAAGCGATGTCGCCAGCATATGCCGCAGCTCGCCTTCATCCTTCGGCGCCATGATGGTGATGTTCGGCAGGCAGCGCAGGAAAGCGATATCGAACATGCCGGTGTGTGTCGCACCATCCGCGCCGACAATGCCGGCTCGATCCAGGCAAAAGGTGACCGGCAGGTTCTGGATGCAGATATCATGAATGATCTGATCATAACCGCGCTGGATAAAGGTAGAATAGATCGCCACGAAGGGGCGCTTACCTTCAGCAGCCAGGCCGCCGGCAAAGGTCACCGCATGCTGCTCGGCAATGCCTACATCAAAGCAGCGCTTGGGATGCCGTTTGCCGAAACGGGACAAGCCCGTACCGCCGGGCATGGCTGCAGTGATGGCGACAATGCGTTGATCCTGATCGGCCATATCGGCCAATGTGTCGGCAAAGACATGGGTAAAACTCGGCGGTTTGCCATTGCTTTTCACCGGCTCGCCGGTCTGCACATTGTACGGGCCAAGGCCGTGCCATGTTTCAGGATCTTCCTCGGCTGGCGAAAATCCAAGCCCTTTCTTGGTCAGGGTATGCAGCAGAATCGGCCCATCGAGTTCCTTGCAATTGGCCAGCGTCGGCAACAGATGCTCGAAATCATGACCGTCAATCGGACCCACATAGCGGAAGCCAAGTTCCTCGAACAGGGTGCCCGGAGTCACCATGCCCTTCACATGCTCTTCCATGCGTTTGGCCATGCTCTCAATGCCGCCCGGCAACTTCTCCAGAATCCGCTTGGCCGTATCTCTGGCCTGCGTATAGGGCTTGCCGGTAATGATGCGTGCCAGATACGAGGACATCGCCCCCACATTCGGCGCAATCGACATCTCATTATCGTTCAGGATCACCAGCAAACGTCGCTTGTTGGCACCGGCGTGATTGAGCGCCTCCAGCGCCATACCGCCCGTCAACGCTCCGTCGCCGATAACAGCAATCACATGATGATCCCCGCCCTGCAGGTCGCGGGCAGCCGCCATGCCATAAGCAGCCGAAATCGAGGTCGAGGCGTGCCCTGCGCCGAAGGGATCGTGTTCGGATTCACTGCGCTTGGTGAAGCCAGACAAACCGCCGTACTGACGAACCGTCGGCATACGATCAAGCCTGCCTGTCAGTATCTTGTGCGGATAAGCCTGATGGCCGACATCCCAGATGATCTTGTCACGCGGAGAATCGAACAGATAATGCAGTGCGATGGTCAGCTCGACGACTCCCAGTCCGGCACCCAGATGGCCGCCGATCGGGGCCAGAGTCTCGATCAGATAATGGCGCATCTCCTCGGCAAGATCAGGCAGTTGCTCGACAGACAGGGCTTTAAGATCGGCCGTGCCATGCATGCCAGCCAGCAACGAGTGCTTGTGCCCGGGTTCAGTCATTTTCCACGCTCCAGTATATATTTCGCCAGTGTGCACAGATGCTCACCCTTGTCTTGCATCGGAGCACAGGCTTCAAGTGCCAGATCGCACATTTCCCCGGCAAGTTCGCGCGCCCGTTCCAGCCCCAGAATCGACACATAGGTTGCCTTGTGCTGCGCCGCATCCTTGCCTGCACTTTTTCCCAGGGCATCCGAGCTGGCCGTGGCATCAAGAATATCGTCGGCAATCTGAAACAACAGCCCGACGGCCTTGCCGTACCGCGAACAGGCATCCTGCATGGCCGGGCCAGCACCGCTCAATATCGCTCCGGCCTCGGTACACCAGCAGATCAGTGCCCCGGTTTTATGCACATGAATACGTTCCACGGCGAGGATATCCGATGCTTTCACGGCACTGCTTTCTTCCAGCATATCCATCATCTGGCCGCCCACCATGCCCTGACAGCCGGCCGCCAGAGCCATACGTCGACTCAACTCCCGAGCCATTTCCGCGGGCCAGTCTGCATTGGCCAACATCCCGAAAGATAAGGCCTGCAAGGCATCACCGGCCAATATAGCTGTCGCCTCATCAAACTTCCTGTGGCAGGTCGGCATGCCGCGGCGCAAATCATCATTGTCCATACAGGGAAGATCATCATGGATCAGGGAATAGGTATGCATGCACTCAATCGCAACGGCCGCCGGTATTGCGTCCTGCAAACCACTGCCGCCGCAGGCGAGATAGGACTCCAGCAGAAGCGCCGGGCGCACCCGCTTGCCGCCGGCCAGCAGGCTGTAGCGCATGGCTGTGAGCAACTGCTCCGGTACTGCGACAGCCCTGTCATGCAGCGCCTGCGTCAGTGCCAGCTCAACCGCACCGGCATGAGCGGAAAGAAAGTCCGGTGACTGCATTTAATCGCTTGTATCGCTGTTGTTCAACACCTGCAGTCGTTGCTCGGCCTCATCGAGAAGGGCTTCGCAGCGACGTGACAACTTCACACCTTTTTCAAAGGCTGCCACGCTCTCCTCCAGCGGCAACTCGCCGGATTCCAGTTGTGCGACAAGGTTGCTCAATTGTTCAAGCGCCTGTTCAAAAGAAAGTTTATCAATCGGGGACTCACTGCTCACGGCCGCACTCCTTACAGGTAAATTCCGGATTGTAGGAGTCCCTGCCGCTTGGTCAATGCGGCACCTTCAGGATAGCCTGCCGCTATGCGCATCATTCGCCACAATCAGCAAGCCTACCCCGAGTCGCTCAAAGAACAGGAAGCACTGGTGTCCGCAATACTGAACGGCGAAGAAGCGCCGCTGTTGATTCTGACCGAGCACCCGCCTGTATTTACCATCGGCACCTCTGGCAGCGATGCCGATGTGTTGCATCGCAGGGTCGATGGCGACGACATCGAGGTTTTCCCCACCGGCCGCGGTGGCGAGGTCACTTACCATGGGCCGGGGCAACTGGTGTGTTATATGCTGGCCGACCTGAATCATGAGAAAGACCTGCACAAGCATGTCTGGCGACTCGAAGAGATGGCCATTCGCACGCTGGCTGATTTCGGCATCACGAGTGCGCGCAGCGAGCGGGGTATCGGCGTCTGGGTCAATGATTTGAAAATCGCGGCCGTCGGGGTACGTTGCCGGCGCTGGGTTACCTTTCACGGCATCGCGTTGAACATCCATCCGAATTTAAAGCACTTTTCCGGCATCGTACCTTGCGGCATGCGCGATGCACCGGTCACCTCGATGCATCACGAAGGGGCCGACATCGAGCGCCGGGCTGTTGAAGAATCCGTTATTCGGCACGCCCGGGAACTGTTCGAGCGCCCGTCAGTGTAGGGATTATTTCCCCTGCTTGCGTATGCGAATCATCGTACTGGCCACTTTCTCAGCCGCCGATTCTATAATTTTCGTTTTCACCCCCGGATTCTTGCTCATGACCTCGCGAAAGGTGTTGAGTGGAATCTGCAGAATCCGGGTATCGCTCACGCTCACCATATCGGCCGGCATTGCTTCCTCGCGCAAAGCACTCATCTCGCCGATCATGTCACCGGGCCGGATCGGCTCAAGGATATGACTCTTGCCATCCCGATCTTCGGCGACAATCCGCACGAAGCCCGCATCAACAATACCAACCCAGTGTTGCGAACTGCCGGCCCGGCGTACCACCTTGAAGGGCTCATAGCTGACAATTTCCGAGTCCTGTGCCAGCAGGCGCTTCTCATCGGCAGACAATCGGGCCAACGTACGATTGCCATTGATAATGGTCAGTCGGCGCCGGCACTGACTTTCACTACGCAGCATCTCGCCCACCTCGGGATATTTTAGCAGACACTGCAGCACCCGTTTGGTCGACAAGGCCAGCACCATGGCCTTGCTGTTGGCCACAACACTGGCGCTGCGTGCCCCGCCATCGAGAAATGCGGTTTCGCCGACGATCTCCCCCTCACTGAGGATGTGTACCAGTGTTGGTGTCGAACGCTTGGGGAAATAGACCATCACCGCCAACTCACCACTGATAACGATAAACATATCGTCGTCAGTATCATCCTGACGAATCAGATAGTCGCC
>CAZDJY010000010.1:7648-9462 GCA_964505835.1 uncultured Zetaproteobacteria bacterium
AAGATTCTGCAAACGCTTTTGCACGAAGGCATGCTTGAGTCTATCCGAGGTGCCAGGGGCGGCTATCGTCTGGCCCGCCCTGCTATAGATATCAATGTGCGTGATATCATTACTGTTTTCGAAGGCTCGATCGCCCTGACCGAGTGTAATCTTGATCATTCGCACTGCGACCAGTCTGAGGGATGTGCAACGAGCAACAACTGGAAGCGCATCAATCTCGCCGTCAGTCGGGCACTTGAATCCATTTCCCTGGCAGACATGAGCGAGCAGGATTTCATGCCGATCTTCAAGCTGCAGCGCTCCATTCCACTCTCGGAGGTGCAGCATTGAGCTCCCCCAGCACTGAATCCATCACCCCGGATGCGGCCAAGGCCGAAAACCGTCCGGAAGACTTTGCCGCGCAGGAGTATCAGGCGGGCTTCGTTACCGATATTGATTCGGACACGCTTCCCCCCGGCCTGAATGAAGATGTCATTCGTCACATCTCGTCCAAGAAAGACGAGCCGGAATGGCTGCTCGATTGGCGGCTGGAGGCGTTCCGCCACTGGCAGACGATGAGCGAACCGACGTGGGCTGCGGTGGACTATCCGCCCATCGATTATCAGGCCATTTCGTATTATTCGGCGCCGAAAAGCAGCGAAGATGCACCCAAGAGTCTTGATGAAGTCGATCCAAAACTGCTCGAAACTTACGAAAAACTCGGCATTCCATTGCGCGAGCAGGAAATGCTCGCCGGCGTGGCTGTCGACGCGGTGTTCGATTCGGTCTCGGTGGCGACAACCTTCAAGGGCAAGCTGAAGGATGCCGGGGTGATCTTTTGCCCGATCTCCGAAGCGGTGCGCGACTATCCGGAGCTCGTGCAGCAATACCTCGGCAGCGTCGTGCCCCAGGGTGACAATTTCTATGCGGCCCTGAATTCGGCCGTGTTCACCGATGGCTCATTTGTCTATATCCCGAAAGGGGTGCGTTGTCCTATGGAGCTTTCAACCTATTTCCGCATCAATGCCTCGAACACGGGGCAGTTCGAGCGCACGCTGATCATTGCAGATGAAGCATCGTATGTTTCCTATCTTGAAGGCTGCACCGCTCCCTCACGCGATGAGAATCAGCTGCATGCCGCAGTCGTCGAGCTGGTTGCGATGAAGGATGCCCAGATCAAATATTCGACTGTGCAGAACTGGTATCCGGGTGATGAAGACGGTATCGGCGGCATCTATAACTTCGTGACCAAGCGCGGCGACTGTCGCGGCGATCGTGCCAAAATTTCATGGACCCAGGTCGAAACCGGCAGTGCCATCACCTGGAAATATCCGAGCTGTGTCCTCAGGGGTGAGGATTCAGTCGGTGAATTCTATTCTGTTGCCCTGACCAAGATGCACCAGCAAGCCGATACCGGCACCAAGATGGTCCATCTGGGCAAGAACACCAGGAGCACCATTGTCTCCAAGGGCATCGCGGCCGGACATGGAAATCAGTCCTATCGAGGGCTGGTGCGCATCGGTAAAGATGCCGAAGGGGCTCGCAATTACACCCAATGCGACAGCCTGCTCATCGGCGATCAATGCGGCGCGCACACTTTTCCGTACGTCGAGGTCAAGAACCCGACAGCTGTGATGGAGCATGAAGCGACCACCTCGCGCATCGGCGAAGATCAGTTGTTTTACTGCCTCTCCCGGGGCATTACAGAAGAGGATGCGGTCAATCTGATCGTCAACGGCTTCTGCAAGGATGTGTTCAACGAACTGCCGATGGAATTTGCCGTGGAGGCCAATCGTCTGATGGAAGTCAGTCTGGAAGGCGCGGTCGGATAAAAG
>CAZDJY010000010.1:9562-18145 GCA_964505835.1 uncultured Zetaproteobacteria bacterium
GGGTAAAAAGGTATTGAAATGTTAAAAATTGAAAACTTACATGCCTCGATAGACGGCAAGGAAATCCTCAAGGGGATCGATCTGGAAATCGGTACCGGCGAAGTGCATGCCATCATGGGGCCGAACGGCTCGGGCAAGAGTACACTGTCGAATGTCATTGCCGGACGTACAGGTTACGAGATCACTGAAGGCTCGGTCACATTTAAAGGAAAGGATCTGCTTGAAATGGCGCCGGAGGAGCGCGCCTGGGAAGGCGTCTTTCTGGCTTTTCAGTATCCCGTCGAGATTCCCGGTGTGAACAATACCTACCTGCTCAAAGCCGGCGTCAATGCCAAGCGTAAGCATCACGGCCAGCAGGAACTGGATGCGATGGATTTCATGCAACTGGTCAAGGAGAAAGCCGAGCTTGTGGAACTGGATGCATCGTTCCTGTCGCGCGGCGTTAACGAAGGCTTCTCCGGCGGCGAGAAAAAACGCAATGAGATATTCCAGATGGCGGTCCTTGAGCCTGAACTGGCATTGCTCGATGAGACCGATTCCGGGCTGGATATCGATGCCCTGCGTATTGTCGCCAATGGCGTCAACAAGCTGCGCTCGCCCGAGCGTTCGGTGGTCATGGTCACCCATTACCAGCGCCTGCTCGACTACATCAAGCCGGATGTCGTACACGTGCTTGCCGACGGTCGTATCCTGAAGACCGGCGATGCCGATCTGGCGCTGGAGCTGGAAGAGCGCGGTTATGACTGGGTGAAGGAAGAGGCTGCTGCATGAGCCAGATCGTCGACCATGTACGCGAACAGGGACGCGCCACTTTTGCAAAGTTGGGCCTTCCGACCACTCGACTGGAAACCTGGAAATATACCGATGTGAAGCGGGCCATGGCGCCGTTTCTGGAGCACCTGGATGAAGTCACCGCCATTAACAACCTGGACGCCGGCAGCATTGAACATATCGCTGAACAACATGCTATCGCACGTCTGGATGCCTACCGACTGGTGCTTATCGACGGACGGCTTCATTCGAACGCCTCGGAGTTGCCCGAGGGTGTCGAGGCTACATCCCTGGCCAAGCTTCTCAGCGACCGGCCTGAACAGGGCATCGAACCGCTGGCTATCGACGAGGATGCACCGCTGTTCAACGGTTTCGTCGCCCTGAATGCCGCCCATGCCCGGGACGGGGTCGGCATCTGCATCGGCAAGGGCATCCACCTGGACAAGCCGCTTTACATCCAGCATGTCAGTACCGGCAAGGTGGCGCATGTCTGCCACGGCATCCATCTCAGTGAGCAGGCCGAGGCCAGTATTATTGAGCATTACACCGGCACCGAAGACGCGGCCGGATTCACCAACGTTGTCACACAGGTGCGCCTCTCGGGCGACAGCAAGCTAAAGCATATCCGCCTGCAACAGGAATCAATCAAACAAACCCATATCGGGCGGGTCAGTGTGCAGCAGCAACGTGACAGCCATTACCACAGCCATTCCATTGCTCTGGGCGCGGCCTTGTCGCGCGTCGATCTGGTCACCACGTTGACCGACGCCGGTGCAGCGTGCGATCTCGACGGCCTGTACCTGACGACTGGCCGGCAGCATGCCGATCATCATACCGTGATCGAGCATCAGGCGCCGCACTGCATGAGCCGCGAAATGTACCGAGGTGTTTTGGACGGGCGTTCGCGAGCGGTGTTTAACGGACGGGTCGTGGTACGCGAGGGCGCTATCAAGACTGATTCGGCGCAGTCCAATGCCAACCTGCTGTTATCGGCCAGAGCCGAGGTGGATACCAAGCCGGAACTCGAAATCTACAATGATGACGTCAAATGCGCTCACGGAGCCACCATCGGCCAGCTGGATGACAATCAGCTGTTTTATCTGCAGTCCCGCGGCCTGTCCGAGGATGAAGCCAGGCAGTTGCTGACCTTTGCTTTTGCCGATGAGGTGCTGGCCAGTCTGGATGTGGCCGCAGTGCGCCGCCATATCGAGCATGCTGCATTCAGCAAGCTGCCGCACGGCGCCGACATTGAGGATATTCTGGCCGGAGATGCAACGATGGAGGCATCGGCATGAGTTTCGACCTCACACGTGTCCGCGATCAGTTTCCCATTCTGCAACAACAGGTATACGGCAAGAATCTTGCCTATCTCGATAATGCAGCCACCACGCAAAAACCCTCGACAGTCATCGATGCAGTGCGTCACTACTACGAACGCGACAACGCCAATGTGCATCGCGGCGTGCATGCCTTGTCCGAACGGGCCACGGCCGCCTATGAAGCGGCTCGTGAAAAGTTGCGCGCCCTGCTGAATGCCGATTCGACGCGTGAGATCGTATTTGTGCGCGGCGCCACCGAGGCAATCAACCTCGTCGCGGCGTCATGGGGCTCAGCCAACATCGGTGCGGGTGATGAGGTACTGGTCACCGAGATGGAACATCATTCCGACATCGTGCCCTGGCAGATGCTATGCGACCGGGTCGGCGCAACACTCAAGGTGCTGCCGATTAACGATGCCGGCGAGTTGTGCATGGATCAACTGGATAGCCTTCTTTCCGAGCGCACCAAACTGGTCGGTGTGGTGCACCTGTCCAATGCACTGGGTACGATCAACCCTGTCGAGCGCATCATTGCCAAGGCGCATGCCGTCGGTGCGAAAGTCCTGGTGGATGGGGCACAGGCCGTGGCCCATATGAGCATTGATGTGCAGGCGCTTGATTGCGATTTCTATGTCACCAGCGCACACAAGATGTACGGCCCGACCGGCATCGGTCTGCTGTATGCCAAAGAAGCCCTGCTGGAATCGATGCCTCCCTATCAGGGTGGCGGCGACATGATCACCATGGTGACGTTTGAGAAAACCCAGTACAACGAGCTGCCGTACAAATTCGAAGCCGGCACGCCCAATATCGCCGGCGCGATTGGCTTTGGCGCTGCCGTTGACTGGCTGCGTGACACCGGCATCAAGGCCATTGCCGCGCATGAGCAGTCGCTGCTCGACTATGCAACAGACAAGGCCGGCGCATTTGCAGGGCTACGCCAGATCGGGGTGGCCGAAAACAAGGCGACAGTGCTCTCCTTCACACTGGATGGAGTGCATCCGCACGATCTGGGCACCATTCTGGATCGCGAGGGCGTGGCCATTCGAGCCGGCCATCATTGTGCCATGCCGGTGATGCAGCATTTCGGCGTACCGGCTACCGCACGCGCCTCGTTTGCAGCCTACAACAGCACGGATGAAATCGACGCACTGTTTGCCGCACTGAAAAAGGCAAAGGATATGTTCGCATGACATCCTGGATATCAACCCGGACAACCATTCGGACAAAAGGAAAAGCGCACCATGTTTGATTTGAGAGATTTGTATCAACAGGTCATCGTTGATCACAATAAGAGCCCGCGAAATTTCGGCAAACTCGAACCCTGCAACCATGATGCGGAAGGCTACAACCCACTGTGCGGTGACAAGCTTCATGTTTATTTGCAGGTGGATGACAATGGTATTGTCGAGGATGTGCGCTTCGAAGGCGAGGGCTGTGCCATATCCATTGCCAGCGCCTCCCTGATGACCGAAGCCATCAAAGGCCGGCCGATTGCCGAATTCGAGACCCTGTTCAAGGAATTCCAGCACATGGTCACCTCGGATCTCAACGAACCCGCCAATGAACAAGGCCTCGGAAAGCTGGCCGTACTCTCCGGTGTGCGTGAGTTTCCCAGCCGCATCAAATGCGCCATTCTCTGCTGGCATACGCTGAAGTCCGCCGTTCAGGACAGCGCCGAACCAGCCAAAACGGAGTAGCCCATGACTTCCGGACAATTCATTACCACCACCCGCGATGTCGATGCGGTCCTGATTCCTCTCGGCACGCCGGTCACCATCCCGATGGGTGCGCAGGTGCGCATCACGCAAGAACTCGGTGGCTCCTACACTGTCAGCGTCAACAGCAATCTTGCCCGTATCGAAGGCAAGGATGCCGATGCCATCGGGCTTGCCACCAGTCGCCCGGCTGAGGAGCAGCAAACTAAAGCGAAAGCCCTGGGGCCTGTTGACGAGCACGAAGTCTGGAGCGTTTTGAAAACCTGCTTCGACCCGGAGATTCCGGTCAATATCGTCGATCTGGGTTTGGTATACGATTGCCATATCGTTGACACCGATGATGGAGGCAACCATGTCGAGATCATCATGACTTTGACTGCTCCCGGCTGCGGCATGGGGCCGTTCATTGTTGATGATGTGCGTGCCAAGGTGCTATCGGTGGCCAATGTCACCGATGTACATGTGGAGCTTGTCTTTGATCCGGTATGGGATCGCTCGATGATGTCGGATGAGGCCAAACTCCAGCTGGGTATGTTCTAGGGTGCTTCGGCCAACCGGGGAGACTTACGAATGCAGTCGATGAGCGAAAGCAACAAGCTCGACTCACGAAAATGGGCACCGCTGGCCCTCGGTTTCAGACCTTTCTTCCTGCTCGGCATTTGGTCTGCCGTGCTGCTCATAGCCGCCTCGCTGAATGGCTTCACGGCCGGCTGGCAAATGGGCTATTTCGATATGCGACTATGGCATGCCCACGAGATGCTGTTCGGCTATGCCACGGCCGTCATTGCAGGCTTTCTGCTCACCGCCGTGCGCAACTGGACCGGATTGCCCACCCCGACGGGGAAGGCTCTGGGTTTTCTGGCCGCTCTCTGGCTTCTTCCCAGATTGCTGTCTGTCACGCTGTGGGTCCCCGCAACAGTCTATGCAGCCCTCGACCTGGCTTTTCTACCAATGCTGGCGCTGGTATGCGGCCGACTGATCGTGAAGGCCAAACAGCCACACAACTATCCCATACCCCTATTGCTGATGCTGTTGGCCCTGTGCAACGCCGGGGTACATCTGGAAATGTTCGGCATAGTCGCCGATATTGCCAATCAGTCCATACTGATCGCTGTCTGCCTGATCATGGGCCTGATCAGCGTCATTGCCGGACGAGTTGTGCCGTTTTTCATGCAATCAGCCATCGGAACCAGGCCTGCATCCAGAGCACTGATTGAGCGGCTGGCCCTGCCCTCCATCCTGTTGTTTGCCGCCAGTCTTGCCACCGCCAACCCTTCAGCCACCAGCCATTCAGCCGCCATCGCCTGCGCCCTGTTTGCAGCCGTGGTCCATGCAGTACGGCTGTTCAGCTGGTTTGATGTCGCAGTGTTCAAGCAACCCATGCTCTGGGTGCTGCATGCCGGTTATGCATGGTTGGTAGCCGGTTTCATCCTTTTTGCCTTGGCCGAAGGGTTCGGCTGGCCCGTCACCCACGTCATCCATGCCTGGACCGCCGGAGGCATCGGTATGTTCACCCTCGGCATGATGGCCCGCGTCGCACTCGGACATACCGGCCGCCCGGTGTTGGCGCTGCCCGGAATGCCGGCTGCCTTCGCTCTGGTTGGCGTTGCTGCACTTGCACGCGTCATCCTGCCGATCACCAACCCTGCCCTGCTTGACGTCTCGCTGCGCATCAGTGCAAGCTGCTGGATCATTGCTTTTCTATGGATGGGTATCCGTTATTCATCGATCCTGATGCTGGCTCGGGCGGACAGAAAACCGGGTTGAAAAAGGAGATAAGCCATGTCCGAATGGATTGATGTCGCCAAAACCGCCGATCTGCCGCCGGGCAGTCGCAAGGTCATCAGCTGTGATGCAGGCGAAATCGCCGTGTTTAATCTGGCGGGCGAATTTTATGCCATTGAGGATATCTGCACCCATGACGGGGGCGAGCTGGCCAGCGGAAAATGCGATGGCGACCAGATCATCTGCCCCCGTCATGGCGCGCGCTTCTGCATCAAAACAGGAAAATCGCTGACACCACCGGCCTATGAAGATGTCGAATCATTCCCTGTACGCATTGCAGCCGACATCGTGCAAATCGACATTGACGACTGATGACCGGCCATTGTAACAAGCTGCGTCACTGGCTCGGGCTGGATAGCCCGTCGCCCAGTCATGCCGAAAAGCTGGTTTCCGCTCTGGGTGCTTTTATCGGTATCTTCGCCACCTACTGGATCAGTGCTCAATTCCTCGGTACAACATCAACCTTTTTGCTGGTCGGCTCGATGGGCGCAGGAGCCGTGCTGTTGTTTGCGGTACCGCACGGCCAGTTATCACAACCGTGGCCTGCATTTGGCGGGCACCTCATAGCTTCACTGATCGGCGTCAGCATTGCCATGCTTGTGCCGAATACCTTGCTGGCAGCAGCTCTTAGCGTGTCGCTGGCTGTAATCGCCATGCAGTATCTTCGTTGTATCCATCCGCCCGGCGGTGCTACTGCCTTGATCGCGGTGATTGGAGGCGCAGATGTGCAGACACTGGGGTTTGCTTTTGTGTTACTGGTCATGCTCAATGCACTGACTCTGCTGGCGGTCGCAATCGTGTTTAATGCCCCTTTCAAATGGCGGCGCTATCCTGCTGCATGGGCCGTCAAACAAGCGCCTCTGAATGAGGTGGATGGCCTGTCCATCAAGGATCTGGAACGTGCTATTCAAGAACTCGATCTGACGGTCGATATTACAGAAGATGAACTGCTCAAAATTTATGCTCAGGCGAGAGAGCCGCACACCCCAGCCAAACACCAATCCTGAATCCCATTCCAGAGAGTTCGCCCCCTCCCTCAGGCTAACCGGCCTCCGGCATGCTCTGATTCGGGCGGCATGCTATGCTTCGGCAATGACTGATAAATCCACCGGCGTTTCATTCGCCTCGCTTTGGCAAGCTTATCGGCAGACAACGAATCCGGAGCGGGCCCAATCATTGACGCGCCTGATGATTATAGCATTCCCATGCCTGTATTTTTTCATCGCCGGCTATACCAGCGCTGCCATCGCCCTGCTGGTTTATTTTGTAGTAGCCGTTGCAGTCGCCATATCCATCATGATTTACCCGCAGGCAAGCCATGTCCGGCGTACACTTACCGCATTGGGCGATACCGGCATCCCAACCCTGTGCCTCTTGACCCTGCCGGGGGAAGCCGGCGCGCCATTTATCGCCATCTACCTATGGGTCATTACAGGCTATGGCTTTCGCTATGGTCAACGATATCTCTTCCTTACGACTTTCTTTTCCGCACTGGGATTCATCGCAGTTATAAACTTCGTACCTTTCTGGCAGGTGCACGAGCAGGTTGTCCTTGGTTATCTGATACTGATTATAGTCATCCCGATTTTCATGGCCCGCCTGATCAGAAAGCTGCACAAAGCCATTGCCGATGCCGAGCAAGCCAATCGAATCAAATCCCAGTTTGTCGCCAATATGAGTCATGAGCTGCGCACGCCGCTGAACGGCATCATCGGCATGGGCGATCTTCTTTCCAGCACCCACCTTGATGCGGAGCAGAGCCGTTTTGCTCGCGTTATCCGGGAATCGGCGCATCACCTGCTTGGCCTGATTGAGCAAATCCTCGATATCTCCCGTATTGAAGCCGGCAAGGTCGAGATAGTCCATGAACCCTTCGATCTTCATCAGCTGGTGAAAAGCCTTGTCGCAATGTTCGAGGGGCAAGCCAGGCAAAAGGGTATCTCCGTTTCAGCACACATCGACCCTGGCATTCCGTTTCGCCTGATCGGCGACCCGACGCATATCCGTCAGATTCTGATCAACCTGATGGGCAATGCTGTCAAGTTCACCCAGCAGGGAAGCGTGACTTTGAACCTTACCCAAATCTCCTCAGCGAACGCTCACTCGTTAATGCTGCAATTTGATATCATCGACACCGGCATCGGCATCCCTGAGGAAGCGCAGGCGAGCATCTTTGAACAATTCACCCAGGCCGACAGCAGCGTGACCCGACGCTTCGGCGGCAGTGGATTAGGAACCACGATTGCCAGGAATCTTACCGAACTGATGGGCGGTGATATTTCACTCGTCAGTGAACCGGGCAAAGGGACGACCTTCACCGTGAATCTGCCCTTCGCCATCGAAAAGCAGGATAAAACAACACGACATCTGGCCGATGTCCGCATTCTGCTGCTCGGCGATCGCCTAATCAGTGAACGGGTGCTTCCATCATTGAAGCGCTGGGGCGCAAACCCGCAAATCATCCGGGACGAATCCCTGCTGTTTTCGTTTCTGATCAATGCCTGGACCACGGGCCAGCCCTACGACCTGCTAATCATCGAAAAGGGCATACTGAAATACGGCCCGGAACGGCTGGCCGAGGCCATCCGTCAAAAGGAAGAGCTGGCTAATCTTGAAATGCTGCTGCTCGACGAGCAGGCCGACAACAGCACCGACCCCGTGTTTCAGGGTGCCGGCTATGCCACTGTGCTGCATATGCCTTTGGACGAATCACTGCTGTTCAATGCGCTGCATGCATCCAGTGTGATGCATCAGCCCGAACAGGGCGTCATTGCCATGCTTGAGCCGGGCGCGGAGAACAAAACGGCCAGCATGCATATCCTGTTAGCCGAGGATAACCCGATCAATCAGGAGGTGATACAGAGCATCCTGGACCGGGCCGGACACACGGTGCATATCGTCGAGGACGGCGAACAGGCTCTGGATGCACTGGCTGGTGATGAGCATTTCGACCTGGTGTTGCTGGACATGCACATGCCGGTCCTCGGCGG
>CAZDJY010000010.1:18245-19935 GCA_964505835.1 uncultured Zetaproteobacteria bacterium
AGCAGCAAGGAGCGCATCCAGGCACTCAAGACAAGTGCGGAAAATGAGGATATCAATCAGTTCCTGATCGAAATTCATACCCTGAAAGGTGGTGCCAGTGTGCTGGGCGCAATACGGATCGTTTCCACATGTCAGAATGCAGAAATAAGCAAGGATGCTCTTGAATCCGTAACCATGCACCGCACCATCAAAGACATAGAGCAGCAACTTGAAGAAGCTTTAGAGGCGCTGCATGACTTTATGGACAGGCGCTGGCCCTAAGCGTGGCAGAGTCCTGGCCTGTGTGGCATCAGGACCCTGATCGCCGCTCCTATGCTGTCTTTGCAGATTGCCGTTTTACCAAGCGCTCCATCATGCGTAAATCCTTGTCACGCAAACGCAATGCCGCATCGACCCAGATTTTGGTTACATCACTTAACTCTTGATAAGTAACCGGGTTCGTACATTTACTCGCTGCCCTGAAGGCACGGATACCATTGCGCGACTTCTCTTCCTGATGAATGTAGTCATATACGGCACTTTCCCCTTGTCCATCTTCAGCCAGCACATCGACCACTCCGAGTTCATAAAGCTCTTCTGCCGAATACAAACGCCCTCCGAGAATAATCTTTTCCGCCAGCTTCGCACCAACCTTGCGAGATAGAAGGCTAAAGGCCCCCATGCCGGGAAACAGATTGAATAGAATCTCAGGCATTCCCAGCTTCGCACTGCGTTCTGCAATCAGAACATGGCTTGAAATCGCATACTCCATCCCGCCACCCAGAGCATCACCCTGAACCAATGATATCGTTGTTATATCGCAATCCGCACCTGAGTGGTTGAACATCAGCGTATCAATACAATCTGTTGCATATTGCTGAAGTCCCTCTCTGTCATTGGCTCGGATAAGCTGCGTGAAGAGATTGAGATCTCCGCCGAGGTTGAACACTTCAGGCACTCCGGAAGCCAGGACAATATAACGAATATCCTCATATTTGGGCGAATGCTTCAATTCATGAAACCAGTGTTGAATCTCATGAATAAGTGTTGGTGTACAACACTGACGGGGCTGAGCATGCATAAAATACCATGCAAGCTGGTGTTCCTCTTCGCATTGAATATCAAGCGTCTGATACCTTTGGTGATTGGGTGTCGGAGCGATTCTTAAGCTGTATTGAGTTTGATGTTCCATCATGTGAAACTCCTTTAGGGATGAAGTCGAACCCGGATCATTCCAGGGCCGCTTTCGACAGGCTGAACCGGAAAGACACAAAACGTCAAATTTCCGACATTTTTCGCTTTTCGTCATAGAATGGCGTTTTCTGTTATAACTGATGGATTATTTTGCTAAAATAGCCCCATGACGTACCAAAATGCCGAACAATGGTGGGCCGCAGCCATGCAACGGGATGCCGAAATCGACCCGCAAGAGCTGCTGACGCGGCGCAAAGTTGCTCAGGCACACAATCAGCAGCATGACATCAAGGACCCGGACACCCTGGCTGATCAGGAGCTGTACATCCTCGGCAAGATGGATCTGGAGGAATACGAAGCCTATCTGTTGTTCAAGCACACGCCGAAGACCTAACGACAAGGACGTAGTTTTTCAGACCTTCCCTAGATCAAAATGATGCTGTCTTAAGCTGCCTCTTGCAGCAAAAGGTTTTAAACAGGCTATAATGGTTTTATGCTGAATCGTCGTAGCGCATAT
>CAZDJY010000011.1:0-19223 GCA_964505835.1 uncultured Zetaproteobacteria bacterium
TATAGAACACCCCATGTTTTCAACTGATAGAATTATTAAAATCAATTATACAAAAAAAAGGGAATTAGATTCATGGAAAATGGTGAATGAAAAGTTTAATAATTCCACATGGAAGGAAATCATAAATTCCAACATGGAAAATCTACGATAATGTTTCCTCTAACAAGAAAAATCCAGCCGGACTCGCTCGGCTCGCCGCTGTTTTCACATTCCCAAGGGCAGGTCTTGATTCGCGCATCTTCCTACCTTTCCTCGTTTTGCGACCCATGCAAAGCGAAATTCAGGCAGAGGAACATGCTGAAGCAATCGGTTAATGCGTAAGCTCACTCACTCTGGATAAGAGAACATCCTTCATCCTCTCCAAAGCCGCATCCGGCGTATAAAAATGCGGTGACAAACGGATACTGCCGCCGCGCAGCGCACAGATCACCCCGGCGTCCATCAGCCGCCGATATAATTCGGCATGCCCTCCGGCATCCATATTCCGTACTTTAAAGCTAACAATGCCGGACTGGCGTTCAGGCTCCTTGCTGCTGGTCTGAAGCAAGCGCTCTTCCTGAGCGAGCCAACAGCATAAACCGGATGTTCTTTTGACAAGCTCTGTTTCAATGAAAGTCATGCCCAGCTCCTCAAACAGGGAAAGGCTGGCATGCAGCGCCTGAACACCGATCTGATTCGGGCTTCCCTGCTCAAAACGGCGGGCCGAGACAGCCGGTTGCCAGTCAGGAGCATCAAAATCCCCGAGACGCTCAGCCATATGCCAGCCGAACTGCTGGAGTCGCAGTTTTTCTCTGGCAGCAGGGTTCGAATAGAATAGCGCAATGCCTTCCGGCCCGAGCATCCATTTATGCGCATCGGCCACGACAAAATCGGCCTGATAACGCTGCACATCGAAGCGCAGCGCACCAATGCTTTGAATCGCATCAATACAGAACAGCACATCATGCCGCCTGCATGCCTGCCCCAGCCGCTCAAGATCCATGCGAAAGCCGCTGGCAAACTGGACCGAACTGACACTGAGCAGGCGCGTCCGATCATCCATCAAGGCTTGCATCGCCGCTTCCGGGTCGGGTTCCAGATCAATATCGACCAGCCTCAGCTCGACGCCCAAGCCTGCGAGAGCCTCCCAGACCATGCGATTGGAAGGAAATTCCTGCCGTGTCGAGATCACATTGTCGCCGCGCCGCCAGTCGAGCCCCATGGCAATCAATGACAAGCCTTCCGAGGTATTCTTCACCAAGGCAATATCCTGCCCGGATGGCGCTCCGATCAGGCTCGCCAGTTGCCGTCGAAGTTCTTTCTCGACCTGCATCCAGCGCGGATAATCCGCAGCACCCTGGCGCATATTCTCATCGGCAAAGGCGCGAACCGCTGCTGCCGTGCGCCGCGGCCAGACACCCACCGCCGCATGATTTAAGTAGGCAATATCAGCATGGAGCGGGAATTCATCTTTCCAGCCGGCATGGTTACTGTCTGCTTCCCGCTCACCAGACATGCTTAATCCCTGAAATTGGTAAACGACAGTGGCCGATCGGCCTCCATCCCGCGGACCAGCGCCATCACAGCCTGCAAATCATCGCGCTTTTTGCCGCTGACACGAACCTGATCGCCCTGAATCGATGCCTGCACCTTCATCTTTTCATCCTTGATCCGCTTGACGATTTTCTTGGCCAGTTCGGTGCTAATGCCCTGCTTGATGCGAATCTTCTGCCGCTTGGTGCCGCCGCTGGCATCTTCCGGCTCGTCATATTCCAGACATGACGGTTCAAGCTTTCGCCGCACAAGTTTGGCGCGCAGGATCTCGGTCACGGTATTGAGCTTATTGATGTCATCTCCCACGACGGTCATCGTTTCATCGGCGAGCTCAATGCTGGCGCGACTGCCCTTGAAATCATAACGGGTGGTAATCTCCTTGATCACCTGATTCACCGCATTGTTCATTTCCTGCATATCCGTTTCACTGACAATATCAAAGCTTGGCATGGTTACTACTCCTTTGTTTTCTATGGGAAAGCCTCGATGGGAAAGGCTCATCCACCCCCTCCCGCGAGTCGTCTCGCAAGGGCCAGAGGCTCAACCACCCCCATCCTGGCAATTCCCGATTAGCGTGACTTAAGACACTGAACATAAGCCATGGAAAGCAAAATCTTGCCGACTTCCTCTTTGACAAGCAATCCACCACGCTTAATCATGCGACAGGAAGAAATAATTAGCGATCAGGGAGCTGTGCTTGTCAGGAGCCTTTCACAAAGATTTTTCCGATATGAGCAGCGCACGCGGCAACAAGCGTGTTCGCTCACTGCGTCAGCGGCACAAGCGCTCCAAAGCCACCTTCTCCTTCCACCTGCCATCTCCGGGCTGGTTTCCGCTGATCGGTGCTGCAAGCGGCTTTGCGCTGATCCTGATTCTGGTGTCTCTGGCAGGGCGCGCCGTGGATGCCAAGGTTGATGAGACGGCTGCTCTGCTGCAGGAGGAATGGCTCGCACCGGACATTTCGCAGCAAGTCGATCGAGCTCCAAAGATCCTGAATACACGCCTGAAAGCGGGCGATAGCAGCATATCAGCTTTGGAACGGCTGGGTTTTGACAGCACAAACGCGCGCAGGATGGTGCATCAGGCCAAGCCGGCTTATTCACTCAGCAGGGTTCAGGCCGGCCATCATTTCGAGCGCATCGACAGCCTTTCCGGCATCGATGTCTATTACCATATTGATGGTCTGACACGCCTGCATCTGCATCAGGCAACGGGCAGCGATGACTGGCAGGCCAATCTCACCACACGCAAAACCAGCAGTCGCCAGCATATTGCCAGCGCCGCGATTCAAGACAGCCTGTTTGCTGCTGCGGCCAAAGCCGGGCTGGATGATCGCACGACCATGAATCTGGTCGATATCTTTGCCTGGGATATCGATTTTGCCCGCGATATTCGCAAAGGGGATAGTTTCAAGGTGCTTTATGAGGAGCGCTTCGATGATCGCGGCGTGCAACTGGGCAGCGTCATCATGGCAGCCGAATTTATCAATCAGGGCAATCGTTATCAGGCTGTCCGCTATGAACAGGCGGATGGCAGGGTGCATTATTTTACCCCGAACGGCAAAAGCATGCGCAAGGCTTATCTGAAGGCCCCGGTGAAATTCTCACGTATCTCCTCGCGCTTTCAGCTGCGCCGTAAACATCCCGTGCTGGGCTATACCCGGGCACACCGCGGCGTGGATTATGCTGCCCCTTCCGGCACTCCCATCCATGCCATCGGCGATGGCCGCATTGAATTCGCCGGCTGGAAAGGCGGCTATGGACGCTTCGCTCTGATCCGCCACACCAACCGCAATCATAGTACCGCCTATGGGCATATGCGTGCTTTGGCCCGAGGCATCAAGAAAGGAAAGCGTGTGCATCAGGGTCAGGTGATCGGCTATGTCGGCATGACCGGGCTGGCCACCGGGCCGCATCTGCATTTCGAATTCCGCCTGCGTGGCCGGGCTGTGAATCCGTTAGCCATCAAGCGTGCACCGGCCAGGCCGATTGCGAGCAATGAATTGGCCCGTTTTCAACAGCAGACAGCCCCGCTACTGTCGCAACTGCAGGAATTGAAATTCAACCCGGCCTGGGGCTGAGTGATTCAGCGTCAGATTATGATGAAGTCGTAAAAAGTCCATCCATGGGCGCGATGATGACTTTTTACGAAGTCATCATATTATTCATCATATTATAATACCAAGCAAGAACACTGGAGTGTAAATGTGAATCCCTCGTCGGACGTTTGGCTGGACAAGGCCCGCAAGGTTCTGGATATTGAAATTGAAGCGCTTGAGAATCAGAAAAAATCGCTTGATGCATCCTTCACCCGCGCCATTGATACGATTTTAAAACTTGATGGACGGCTGGTCGTTGTCGGCATGGGCAAATCCGGGATTATCGCCAAAAAGATCGCCGCCACCTTCGCTTCCACCGGCACGCCGGCCTTTTTCGTGCATGCCGCTGAGGCTCAGCATGGCGATCTGGGCATGATCACCGGCCATGATGCTGTGCTGGCGCTGTCGCATAGCGGCGAAACAGCCGAGGTATGCGGGCTGCTCCCCGAGATTCGCCGTCGCGGTGCGCAGGTGATCGCCATGACCGGCAATCCGTCATCCACGCTGGCCCGGCATGCTGATATTGTCCTGCATATTCCTGTGACCCACGAGGCATGCCCGCTCAACCTTGCGCCGACCGCATCCACAACTGCCACGCTGGCACTGGGTGATGCATTAGCCGTCGTCGTACTCAAGCAGCGCGGCTTCAAGGAAGATGATTTCGCCCGCGTGCACCCGGCCGGAAGCCTCGGACGCAAGCTTCTCAAGATTGCTGACGTCATGCATCAGGGCGGAGAGCTTCCTATGGTGGATGCAGATGCCCCTTTGAAAACAGCGATCATGACCATGAGCAGTCATCGACTCGGCATCACCGGCGTGATAGATAAAGGCTCCCTGTGCGGTTGCGTCAGTGACGGCGATCTGCGCCGCATTCTTGAAGTGGGCGAGGTCGATATGAATGCGCCGACACGACAGTTCATGCATACCAAGCCCATGCAGATCGAAGCGGAAAAACTGGCCAGCGATGCGCTCAGGCTGATGGAGGAACATAAGATTATGGTGCTTTTCGTACGCAATGATGCAGGAGATATTATCGGCATCGTGCATATGCACGACCTGCTGCAGGCGGGCATCGCATGAGCACCGGGCGACAGACATACCGGGGCTTCAACTTCCCTTTCCATCTGGCAAAGGACATCCGCATGCTGATTCTCGATGTCGATGGCGTCATGACAGACGGCTCCATCATTATGGATAAGCACGGCGATGAGCAAAAAGCGTTCAACGTGCGTGACGGTCACGGCATTAAACTACTCCAGCGTGCCGGGATCGAGGTCGCTATTATCACAGGCCGATCCTCCGATGTCGTTGCAGCACGAGCTGCGGACTTGGGGATTAAGCACGTCATCCAGGGCTGCCTGAACAAGGCCGAAGGCCTGGCAAATCTTGAGCAGGAAACAGATATTGCGGCAGATCACTGTGCGATGATGGGCGATGATGTACTGGACTTGCCCCCGATGTATCGCTGCGCGCTCAGCCTGACCCCTGCTGATTCACATGCCGCTGTTCTGGGATATGTGGACTGGATTTCAAATTTTAACGGCGGCCGGGGAGCCATCCGGCAGTGCGCCGAAGGGCTGATCCTCGCTGCCAGCCAATGGCAGGAGGTCATTGAAACCCGATACAAGGTAACGCCTGCCGATTGTGGCTGGGATAAAATCTGACAACGGATGCACCATCGTCGATGGACCTTGATCAAATGGGCCGCTCTGGCCTCGTCACTGGGCAGCATCACGCTGGCTGGCGTGTTGATGTGGCAGGCCGGACCCTCCACGCCCGACGCCCCGGCCGTCAATCAGACACCCAACAATCAGACACAAGTGGAGGCTCCGGTGATTGTCGAGCGCAGGGATGGTCGCATCGTCTGGCAACTGCGTGCCGGCGAAGCCAAACAGCAATTGAACGGCAAAATGCTTCTTACCAAGCCTGAACTTACTCTCTTCACCGAATCCGGCAGCCGTGTTCCCATCCGCAGTCAGCAGGCATGGTTTGATCCCCTCCGGCGCAATGTCCGCTTTCAGGGCAAGGTCAACGTGCTGTTTCAGACATGGGATTTGCGCTGCGCCAGCTTGATCTACAACAGCAGTAAGGATGAATTAAGGATTCCCGGGGCCTTCACCCTGAAGGGAAAGAGCATGCAGGCCAGCGGCAACAAGATGCGCATCGATCGGCTTTCCGAACGCCTGTTTGTCGATGGCGGCGTCCGTATTGACGATCAGGCCCCGGAATGGACAGGATCGGGTTCATGATGATTAGAGTATTAAGCCTTGCACTGATGATGCTGGCCGCCTCAATGGCGCATGCCGGCCCGCTGCACATCGAATCCAGGCATATGCTGCTGGATCACAAGGCGAGCCAGGTCGAGTTCGCCGGCGAGGTATTGTTAACGCGCGATGATTTCCGCCTGCAATGCGATAAATTGGTCGCCCACTATGTACAAGGCCGGCAGAAACTGGAAAAAGCGGAGGCTTACGGCCATGTGCGCATGCAACAGGGCAATGTTCACGGGGAAGCCAACGAGGCTTTGCTTGATCAGAGTAAGGGCACGCTGACCCTGAAGGGAGATGCTTTTATCGAGCAAAACGGCAGCCGCATTGAAGGCCAGACCATCACCCACAATATGAACCAGCAACAAACCACGGTCACCCCGGACGAGCATGGCCGCACACGCATGATTCTTGAATCCACTGATGAACCATCTCCTGCTCCGGACACAAAACCGTGAGCAGCGTACACCATCTTTCCGCCCGCGGCCTGTGCAAACGGTATCGCAGTAAACAGGTCGTCAGTGGTGTTGATCTCGATGTGTTCTCCGGCGAATGCATCGGCTTGCTGGGGCCAAACGGCGCGGGCAAAACGACCAGCTTCTATATGGTATGCGGCCTTATTGCCGCCGATGCCGGCGATGTATCGCTGGATGATAAGAACATCACCCACCTGCCGATGCACATGCGGGCCAGAAGCGGCATCGGCTATCTGCCTCAGGAAGCCAGTATCTTCCGTAAGCTGACCGTGCGTGAAAACCTGCTGGCGATCTTTGAAACCCTTGATCTGCCTGATGTGCAGATCGAAGAGGAATTGGAAGGGCTGCTTGTTGAGCTGGGCATTGAAGGCGTTCAGCATCAAAAAGCATTCACCCTGTCGGGCGGACAGCGGCGCCGAACCGAGATTGCCAGAGCTCTGGTCACCAAACCCCGCTTCCTGCTGCTTGATGAGCCCTTTGCCGGCGTCGACCCGATCGCGGTGGAGGACATTCAAGCCATTATTGCCGATCTGAAAAGCAAGGGCATCGGCATCCTGATTACCGACCATAATGTACGCGACACACTCTCCATCTGCGACCGCGCCTATCTGATGAGCGCCGGTGAGATTATTGTTCAGGGCACGGCCAATGATATTATTGAACATCCGGATGCCAGACGCCTGTATCTGGGCGAAAGTTTTTCGATGTGATGACAGTGATCCAGTTCACCGAATTCCATCGACAGCCGGTTAAGGTCCGGCAATCCATCAACGAGGAGGCTTAACGGTTGAGTAATCCAAAGACAAAGCACTCTGTTATTATTGCCATCACCGGTGCCTCCGGTGCCGCCTACGGGCTGCGCCTGATTCAACGACTGGCCAGACTAGAGATATTTCAACATGTCCTGCTCTCCGATGCAGCCAGGGTTGTGCTCAGGCAGGAGATGGATATTGAGTTGGGCGACTCACCGGAAAGCAGCGGTAAGGATTTATGCAAACGGCTCGGCTTATCCGAACAGCAACTTCGATGCTACGGGCTGAACGACTGGTTTTCACCGACGGCTTCCGGCTCGGCTGGCATCCGACAAATGGTCATCATCCCCTGCTCGATGGGTACGCTGGCGCGTATCGCCACCGGAGCATCGGACAACCTTATAGAACGCGCTGCCGACGTGATTCTAAAGGAACGTCGGCAGCTGATTCTGGTGCCACGCGAAACACCGTTATCAAGCATTCATCTGGAAAACATGCTAAAGTTGTCCCGTATGGGAGCCCACATCATTCCGGCCATGCCCGGCTTTTATCACCGCCCCGAATCCATTGAAGATCTGGTCGATTTCATCGTGGAGCGTGTCATGGATCAGCTGGGCTGCAATAACCCTGATGCGCTGCGTTGGGGAGGAGGGCAATAGCTATGGGATTCATTCGCACACTTCTCATCTCCTGCCTGATGCTGATGTCCGGTTGCGCTGTAGTCCCTATGATTGCAGCCATCCCCAGCGCTATCGTTGAGCCTATCTTCGGGCAGTTTGGCAGTGAGGAACGCAGTCTGCCTGTTTCCATGCGAAACACGCTGGTTGCTACCCAACGCGGCCTTCTGGATATGAAGCTTACCGTCGATGTGCTGGAGATCGATGAGGATGGCTACAACATCACCTTCGGCAATGAAACCCTGTCCGGCGAGATTGAGCTCAGGCAACAAACCGAAAAACTGACAACCATTGAGGTGCAGGTAAAAACCAGAACAAGGAAAGAATCGGTTGAAAAAGCGGTTCTCGACCAGATCGAAGGCCATACAAAAAAGGTAAGAAAGCGGGATCGGTTTAATTTTAAGGACTACCATTATTTACGTCAGAAAGCCGATCTTAAATCCAGGAAACTCGGCTGGTATCGACCCGGCGCACAACTATCGGTCAAGAAGGTCCACAAGCATCCTCAATGGCTGAGACTGAAGCTGCCATCCGGGCATTATGCCTTCCTCAAAGGCAGTGTTAAAAAAGAGTAGATCAAATCAGTAAAGCATTCGGAATCGAGGTGACAGATGAGCAGTTCCAATCAGGCATTGGATGATATTGCGGAAAAAATTGCAGCCGGCATACAAATGCTCGGCGGCGTAAAACAGGGCGCGGAAGCACAGGTACGGGGCATCGTCGAGAGCACATTATCCCAGTTCGATGTAGTTACCGATGAGCGCATGCAGGTACAGGAAGCCATGCTCGCCAAGGCAAGGCAGGAACTCGAATCTCTTGAAGCCCGTGTCGCAGAACTTGAAGCGCAGCTAAAGCAGCAAAAATAATGTTAGCGAGCCTTGCATCCGCCAGTATTCGCGGCCTGGATGCCGAGGCGGTGGATGTTGAGGTGGATCTGTCGCGCGGACTGCCGGCATGGAATATGGTCGGTCTTCCGGAAGCCGCGGTACGCGAGGCGCGCGAGCGGGTCCGCTCGGCTATCGTCAATGCAGGATTCGAATTTCCCCTCAGACGCATTACGGTCAATCTGGCTCCTGCAGACCGAAAAAAAGACGGTTCGCATTTCGATCTTCCCGTTGCAGTTGGCGTGCTGCTGGCTTCCGGCCAGATATCGATGGATCAGGCCAGTGATGCAAAGCCCCCCCTGCCTTTTATGATTGGCGAACTGGCGCTGGACGGACGCATTCATAGCGTGAACGGCGTTCTGCCACTGGTGCTATTTGCCCGAGCCCGACACTTCAGAAGCGTGATCATCCCGGAAGGCAATGCAGATGAGGTCGCAGCTGTTGACGGCATCGAGATACTCACCGCCCGTCATTTGCTCGATGTGGCCGGCTATTTAACGGGAACCAGACCCCTTAACACGGCAGTGGCATCAACGCCTGCTGCTGAAAAAGAAGCCAACTATCCTGACATGGCAGATATTCGCGGCCAGCAACAGGCGAGGCGTGCGCTTGAGATCGCCGCAGCCGGCGGCCACCACATGTTGATGAGCGGCTCTCCCGGCGTAGGAAAAAGCATGCTGGCAGAACGTCTGCCCGGCATTATGCCACCATTAACACGGGATCAGGCGCTTGAGGTCACGCGTATTTACAGCGTCTCGGGCGATCATTCGCGCCCGCCGATGTCCATGCAGCCGCCGCTGCGCCGCCCTCATCATTCCGCCTCCGATGTCGCCATTATCGGCGGCGGTTCGAATCCAAGGCCTGGCGAAATATCTCGCGCCCATCTCGGGGTTTTGTTTCTGGATGAAATGGCGGAATATAAACGGCAGGTGCTGGAAACGCTGCGCCAGCCGCTGGAGGACGGTCGCGTATGCATCGCCCGCGCCGCCGACACGGTTGAATATCCGGCCAGATTTCAGTTGATTGCTGCCATGAATCCTTGTCCGTGCGGCTATCTGGGGCATCCGAGCAAGCCCTGCCGCTGCTCGGCTTCTCAGGTGCGCCGTTATATGTCCCGCGTTTCCGGGCCGCTACTGGATCGTTTCGACCTGCGCGTCACTGTGCCGCCGGTCGAACGCGAAGAATTATCCGCCATGCAGGCAGGTGAAACATCCGCAAACATCGCCGCACGCGTGATGCAGGCCCGCAGCAGACAATATCAACGTCTCGGCGAGGGGCATATCAATGCCCGTATGAGCAATCAACAGGTCGAGCGTTTTGCCCGCCCCGACGCACAAGGGGCAGCCCTGCTGGATCAGGCCATGCAGCAGTTTTCTTTATCCGCCCGCAGCTATCACCGCATCCTCAAGGTAGCGCGCAGCATCGCCGATCTGGATGCCTGTGACAGCGTGCAATCGGTCCATATCGCTGAAGCGCTGCAATATCGCGGCGAAGAAAGCATTCCGGCATGATTCAAATGACTTGATTGATCGACAGAAACCCCTCCACTGACAATATTGGAGCCATTATACTGACAAGATTTGTCACCTCTCCCCTTCCAAGCCTGTAATTTCTATCACATCATTTGGCACAAGCCTTGCGTTAAGGTTCGCACTTATC
Source organism: uncultured Zetaproteobacteria bacterium (assembly GCA_964505835.1). Taxonomy (GTDB): domain Bacteria; phylum Pseudomonadota; class Zetaproteobacteria; order Mariprofundales; family Mariprofundaceae; genus JAJRVH01. Next base: position 10,347 of record CAZDJY010000011.1, read on the forward strand.
GAGCCATGGATGGTCGAAATAAGTAAAACAAAACAGGAGAAACAACATCATGATGAACCTTATCAAAACAAAAACTGAAAAGGGCTTCACGCTCATCGAACTGATGATCGTGGTTGCCATTATTGGTATTCTGGCTGCAATTGCTATTCCGCAGTTTTCACAATACCGCATTAAAGCATTCAACAGCGCATCTCAGGCTGACCTACGCAACCTGATGACATCTCAAGAAGCTGCATATGCCGATAATCAGCAGTATGTTGATTTTGGTCAAGTTGGCTCGAATACCACTGTAACTAATACCATCACCAGCATGCCTGGTGCCAAGCTATCCAAGAAGGTAAAGGCTGATGCTACATCAACCACGACTACTGCATACACAATGGATACGAAGCATTTTGAAGGTGATACGATATACACGGGTACTGATTCAACCGGAATTACTTCAGTCCAGACTGCTGGTTCAAACGGTACTGCACTGTACTAATCGTAGCGATAGAAAGCCCCACATCTGTGGGGCTTTCTATTACTACTATAGGTTATATGGTTTAAAAGCTAGGAGATTTGATGCCATTGAGGAATAAGCAGACAGCCAAGGGATTTACTCTTATTGAACTGATGATTGTCATTGGAATCATCGGGATCCTTGCTGCTATTGCTATCCCCCAATTTAATGAATACAGAATGCGCTCTTTCAATGCTACAGCACAATCCGATCTGAGAAACATTCTTACCGCAGAAGAAGGATACTACGCAAGCAATCAACAATATGTAAATCTAGCTCCAATTCTGGGATATCAGGCCAATCTTCCCAGCCTTGCAGGAGCAAGGATATCCCTTAATGTATGCGCTAAAGTGACTAGCGCATCATCTACCGATTTTACCGCTCAGACTCAACATAAAAATGGCGACGAAACTCTAACCTCATCTCAATCAGGCAGCCTTTCATCAACAAGCAAGGGCGTTGGAGTTCTCAATCTGGGATGCTAATCATGCATGCTCAATTTAAGCTGTGAATACATTCCCCATTTCCTGTATCATTCCTTCATGCTCGCTACTGTAAGATAAATAGTTCTCATGACACCGACCAGACAAACTCTGATCCTGTTAGCTTGGCTGGTTTTTTTCTTGTCACCTCTAGCATGGCCTAAAACAATCGATTCATATATTGCCATGGATTTCCTTGCCTTTGCCTGTGGGCTATTGGCTGTGATTCTCATGGCAAAAAGAACTAACCATAGGCCGCCCCCTTCTTGGGAATGGATATTCCTATTCATGCTCATGCTTCCCATTTTTATTCAACTCTTGTTTCTCGATATCCGTAATCCATGGAGAGCATGGCAAGCGGCTGTCTATCTATGCAGCGCATGGTTGGTCTTTCGATTTTCACAAGCATCTGCAAGGCAACTATTGGGATCTCTCTCCTGGGTTGTACTGTTAGGGTGTGCAGGTAATTTTTATGTGATATTTGCCATCCTTCAGGATTTTAATTTACATATTATTTCAGGCACAGAGATTTTTCCCATCTGGCAGGATGGGCCAACTGGATTTGGTGGAATCCTTATCCAAACCAACCTCCAAGCGCTTTTTTTGGCTATTGTTTGTATTACACAATGGTATAAAGCTACAATAACAAAAAAATATTTTCCTTTTTTGCTCACATCGATCCTTCCTTGTGCTGGCTTGATCGCCACAAGCAGCAGGAGTGGCATTTTGATTTTAGCCTTTGGCCTGATTGCGTTGATCTTTCTCAGTCAAAAAAAACAAATCAATCTTATTAAACTCAGCATCACTGTGGGTATTGCTGCGTTATTCGTCCTGTATTGGCACATAGAAAAAACGTCTGCTGGTATAAATGATGCATCCATTATCCATAGATTTGCAACAACCGGAGTAGAAGCTCGGCTGTTGATATGGGATATGAGTGTTCGCTTATTTCTACAGCACCCCTGGTTTGGGATTGGTGCAGGAAATCTGATTTCATATGGCACAGATGGCCAGATAGCCACACTCGCCCATCACCCTGACTGGACAGCAGCTGCAAATGCTATGGTGGGCGGACACCAATGGACGCATAACATTATTTTGCAGATTTTTCTTGAATGGGGAATCATCGGAGGAATGGCAATTCTAGGCTTAGTAGGCTCTATCACCCTCAATGCCAAACAATTATGGAATCAGCGTTCATCTCAGCAAGCAGAAAGCATCCTCCCATCATTAATTCTCTTGCTTATGATATTGCATGGCATGGTCAGCATCGCCCTTCTCCAAGGCTTCTTTTTGGTCTTATTTGCTTTATATGCTGCAGCGCTATTTCCTTTGGAACATGCAAACAATACTCATGACTTGAAAAATATCGCATATAGCAGACTAGCATTTTTTTTCCTGCCAATTTTTTTCTTATTTTATCTTTGGTGGAGTTTCATATCCACAGAAATCAGCGTAGAAAAGGCAGTAGGCTTTCCTGTTAAATCATCCCAGTTCGTTATTCCAGTAGCTGAGGGTATTGATACACCCTGGACATCACGCCCATCCTTGGAGATGTATTTTGCAAACCTCGTTTTTCACCATGCAAAGCCCAGTATATGGATCGGAAGTGAGAATTTCGCCTATCGCTATTGGTTTCAGCACCAAAGTAGTCTATCGCTCAGATACCTAATACTAATAGCACACTTAAAAAACGATTCCTATAGCGAAAAACGCTTGATTGATTTGTTCTTGCAAGCATATCCTGCGAGTAAACAAGCAAAATATTTAGAAGTCCATGCAAAAGAAGGTCACGTGAAAGGAGAGAGCCTTGATATTTGGAAATAAAGCCATGCTCAGCCTAATCACCTTAGCCCTTGCGCTTTTAACTATTCTATCAAACGCAAATTTAAGCTCGTATCACCATCACAACACCATACAGTCAGAAAAAACGATTCCACTTGAATTACTTAATAAAATTACATTAGGGTATCAGAATACCTATTCAGCTATACTGTGGGTGCAGACCATTGCTTATTATGGTGCCTTCTTGGACAAGTCTGATTTTAAATATGTATCCCAGCTACTTCAATCCATCACCATATTAAACCCCAAGGCTGAGCATGCCTACTATATGGCTGCAGCACTCTTGCCATGGTCTACCCACAGCACATCTCTAAGCAAAGCGTTGGTCAATAGAGCTATTCTAAATTTCCCAAAGGATTGGCGCTGGACATACTACCGAGGTTTCAATGCATATTGGTTCGATCACGATATGAAAACAGCAGCAAAATATATGTCACTGGCTGCAGGATTACCCGATGCTCATCCCATTGTGGCCAGTCTTGCGGCCAGAATGCAAGCTGAGGGTGCTGACTTAAACACAGCTTTGGCCTTTCTAGCAACCCTCTACAATGAAAAGCAAGATCCAGCATTAAAAAAACAGCTGGAAAATCAAATCAAAGCAATTCAAACTGAAAAAATATTAAGGCGTGTGGATCAGCTATTAGCAAAAACACCCGCATGGCAACATGGGAAAAGAGATTTAAATACGTTGGGGGTTCATTTTCCTAAAGCCCTGCCTGATGGCGGTCATGTCATTCTCAATGCTGAGGGAGTTCCGGTGAGCAGTATCAGCCGAAAAAGATTCAAGGTATTTGTACCTCCTAAACGTAAAAAAGCTCAGGCACCTGAATGACAGCCACAATGAATCACCTCCTAAGTATTGAAGATCTATCCTTTACTGTTCCTACCGGTCATATCGTTCAAGGACGAAAAACTGTACTGGACAAGGTTGCGTTTCAGTTACAACGAGGTAAAGCGACAGCCTACCTGGGGCCGAATGGGGCGGGGAAAACGAGCACGTTCAGAATCCTGTGCGGCTTATCCCGCAAGGATCAGGGACGCATACTTTTTGACGGACAAGAGATTCAACGTAGCATCCCAGCCAAACGCATTGGCTTTATGCCGGAACAACCCTATTTCTACAAAAACTTAAGTCCATATGAGCTGCTGCATGGATTAGGAAAACTTTCCGGTATGGTCGGTCAGAATTTGGCAGACAAGATCGATGTATGGGCCGAAAAACTTGCCTTCCAACATGTACTACATCAACCGATGTCCGCCTGTTCCAAAGGCCAGGTGCAACGTGTTGGTCTGGCTCAAGCCATGATTCACCAACCGGAATTCATCCTGTTGGATGAACCACTATCCGGGTTGGATCCTCTGGGCAGAGAGATGGTGCGTGATGTGCTGCGAGAATCCGTAAGGCAAGGCGCAACCCTACTGTTTTCCTCCCATATTCTTAGCGATGCAGAGGCTATATGCGATCAAGTCGTTGTATTGGATCAAGGCAAAGTTGCTTTCGATGGAGCTATGGAGAACCTGATAACTTCCTCAAAGCAATGGGAGGTTACCTATCAGGGGAATGTCTTAACGAGTAAATCCATTCATAGCCAGCAATTGAGTGAAAATCGCTATCAAATCCTTGTCGAAAATATGCAGCAACGGGATAAGCTAATCCAAGCGTTATTGGATTCCCCGGATCAAACATTGCTTGGCATAGAACAGAAAAAGCAGTCACTGGAAGAAGCATTTATGAAACTCCTGCGCAAAGAAGGTGATACATGATCTCCATCTTTCATATTGCTCGCATGACCTTTTCCGAAGCGTTGAGAAATAAAATTATGTACGGCGTTCTGCTGTTTCTAGCCATCATGCTCGTGGCGGCTACGGCCCTCGCCTCGGTCACCATGGGCAGAACTGAATTGATGATCCTGGATTTGGGACTGGGCGGAATTTCCATTCTCGCTAACCTTACGGCTATCGTCATCACCATCCAAAGTCTGCAACAAGAAAAAGAAAGCCGAACCCTCTATGTCCTGTTAACGCGCCTTCCCACACGCTGGCAATATATCATTGGAAAGTTTTTTGGGCTTGCTGCCGTACTTGCCGCTCTGGTTGGTTTAATGTGCATCATACTTGCGCTACTGGTTGCAGCATTCGGTTCTGTCTATTGGCTTTCACTCTTTCAAGCCAGTTTGGCAACCATATTGGAAACCTGGCTGATCATTGCCATCGCCATGATATTTTCCCAGACATCAAGTTTATTCCTATCCATATTGTTAACCCTGTGCGTCGATGTCGCGGGGCGTTTCACTACGGTTATTTATCAATTTGGACAACAGGCGACCTCCGATACCCTGCGCTGGCTAACCAAAATCATGTACTATACCCTACCCAACCTTGAAGCGGTGAACCTGCGTAACAGCGCCGGTTATATTCAAAGTTACGATTTAGCGCAATTAACCCATGTGTTTCTATATAGCATGGTGGAGATTGGTTTTTTATTGGCCTTGGCTTCATTCGTATTTGAAAAACGAAACCTGGCCTGAGCGGTCTATTCTGAAAGCCCCCATCTAGGCTTAACATCCCAATCATCCGTAGACGCAAGCTGTGCCCTACTTCGTTCAAATGCGGCAAATGCAATCATCGCAGCATTATCCGTACAATGCTTTGGATGCGGCATATCAACACTGATCCCATGATCTTCGGAAAGTCTGTATACCATTTCTCGTAAGTGGGCATTGGCGGATACACCACCGGCAATCACCAATCGTGGCCCATGATACTGCGAACAGGCACGAATGCTTTTTTTCACCAGTACCTCGCAAATGGCAGACTCGAGCCCCGCAGCCATATCCCGCCGTGCTCGATCATCCAATGCCTTCAATCCCTTCACCGCATACATCACTGCAGTCTTAAGACCGGAAAAACTGAAGTCCAGATTATCCTTGTTCAGCATGGGACGCGGCAACTTGAATCGTCCGGCATCTCCCCCTTCGGCCAAGCGGGAGATCTCAGGCCCGCCGGGATATGGCAAACCAAGCAGTCTTGCCGACTTGTCGAAACACTCTCCTGCCGCATCATCGAGCGTCTGTCCGATCACTTCGTAGCGACCGATTCCATCCACGCGCACCAGCAGGGTATGGCCGCCGGAAACCAACAGCGTTATAAAAGGGAATTCCGGCAGCTTACCGTTCAAGCCCGGTGCCAAAAGATGCCCTTCCATATGATGCACCGGAATCACAGGAATACCATGCGCCAAGCCTGCCGCCTTGGCATAGGAGACACCCACCAACAGAGCGCCCATCAGGCCCGGCCCAGCCGTGACAGCAATGGTGTTGATATCCTGCCAGCCAAGGCCTGACTCATTCATCACAGCATCCGCCATAAGCGGTAAAGCGACCAGATGTTCACGAGACGCGATTTCCGGAACCACCCCGCCGAACTTCGCATGTGTCTCAATTTGAGAGGCAATCCTTTCGGCAATGATCTCGCCAGTGTCACTGGCAGGGTCGCCCCGATAAATCGCTACCGCCGTTTCGTCACATGAAGATTCGATACCAAGTATGAGCAATGAAAAACCCGCTTATGCTGAAATATTCCTGCCAATGATTGCAAATACGCAAGTGTAGAGGAAGATATTGTATAGATCGAATCATGGGGGAAATCGCCACAATCATTCAAGGTTTGGTGATGGCAAGCACGGAATCGCCTGATATAATCGCCATTATTCGTCAAATCTCATAAGGGGGAATTATGAAACGATATATCCTGATGGCTTTAGCAGCCATGTCATTCGGTCTTTCGGGCATCGCCCAGGCTGATGAAACAGTCTCGGTCAAGGTGGGCTATATGGTACTCTCACCTTCCGGTCAGTTTGGCGCCACTGCCGGTGGACCACTGATTGCCACCAATAAAATCGACCTGGAAACCGACCTTGGTTTCAAGAACAGTAAACAGCCGACCGGTGAGGTTGCTTTTCAGCTTGGCGATTCCCGCCTTTCTTTCGGTTATGTACCGCTGACCTTTGATGGCACAGGCTCACTAAACCGAAACATCACCTACAATGGCCAGCCTATTAGTGCCACAGTTCCGGTTAGCAGCTCATTCAAGGCCGATATCTATGACATCGGCTATACCTATTATCTGGTCAATATGGATGACCTGCCATCGCGGGCTCAGTTGGGCGTCGAGGCTTCGGTCAAGGTTGTGAAAGCCAAGACCAGTATCACTCAAGGTGCAACCAATGCTGCCAAGGACGTGACCGTTCCTATTCCAACTATTGGCCTGCGTGCGCGCATAGCACTGGCTGACTTTATCGGTGTTACCGGCCGGGTTGGCTATCTCGGATATTCCGGCAACAGCTATCTCGATGCCGATGCACAGATTGAGTTTTCGCCTGTGCCAACATTGGGCATCTATGCCGGTTATCGCCAGATCAAATTAAAGGTGGACTCATCCAACGTATTTGTTGATACCACGTTCCAGGGGCCATATGCCGGAGCGTTTTTCCGCTTCTGATTCTACGGCCTTCAAACAAAGCATCGTGTTGAAAAGGGAGGCTTAGCCTCCCTTTTCTATTTTATCTTGCAATTTCAATAAGTTCTGCTATTCTGCTGCTGTAATACATTATTTTTACCTGTTAAACCTTTATACAGGGAGGCGGATAAGATGCGTTGGACATGGCTTTTCATCGGAATATTTTTATTTAGTTCAGCAGCCATTGCTGCTCCAGCCCCTGCCGCATCGGCTGAAGGCGGGGTGCCTGATGCAATGCAGCATATGGTCAAGGCTCCGGAAATCGATTTCGCCAACCTGCGTGATCCATTTCAATCCTACCTTGCACTGGTTGCAGCCCGCGGCCGCGCCGCCCTGCTTGATCGAGAACACCGACTGAGCAACCGCGAACGCGAGGTGCTTGAAAACTTTGATCTGGCAACCCTGAAAATCGTTGCGATCTTCAGCATGGGCGAGGATCGCGTGGCCATGATTCAGGATGCGACCGGCATTGGCTATATGGTTCGCCGTGGAAACTACATGGGCAAAAATAATGGCCATGTTGAGAAAATTGATACGGACACCTTGTTCCTTGTCGAGCAAGTGCTAAATCCGGCCGGTGACATCACGGATCGCCAGGTCACGCTGACCCTCAAAGAAGTTAATAAATAACCAAGGCTCGAAGCGCCAACATCTATGTCACGCATGAGTGCCGCCGAAATTCGGCGGTTTTTCGAGATTCTGCAAGCGGCCGAACCCGATCCAGTGACCGAGCTCAACTACAACAACGATTTCGAATTACTGGCAGCCGTGATGTTATCGGCCCAATCCACCGACGTTGGGGTCAACAAGGCTACAGCCAAACTCTTTCCGGTCGCAAACACGCCTGCCGCTATACTCGAACTCGGCGAGGATCGGCTAAAGCAATACATTTCATCGTTGGGCCTTTACAACAGCAAAGCCAGGCATTTGATTCGCGCTTCAGAGATACTGGTGCACAAACATCAGGGGAATGTTCCAAAAACGCGCAAAGAGCTTGAGGCCCTGCCAGGGGTGGGTAGGAAAACCGCTAATGTAGTCCTTAATGTATTGTTCGATGAACCGACCATGGCAGTCGACACGCATATCTTCCGCGTTGGCAACCGCACGGGTCTGGCCCCCGGCAAAACGCCACTGGATGTTGAGAAAGGCTTATTAAAGGCTATCCCCGCGGAATTTATGCAGCATGCTCATCACTGGCTGATCCTGCATGGCCGCTACACCTGTACAGCCCGTAAACCGCAGTGCCTTACCTGCCCGGTTGCTGCTGAATGCCACTGGCCTGAAAAAACCAGTGCGATAGTCTAGCCCCATGGACTCGGAAAATTCGATGTTCCGAGTTTTAGCCAACCATCATTTGATGACTTCATAAAAAGTCATCATCGCGCCCATGGACGGGCGCGCAAATCAATGGCTTGCGGCGTAAACCATTGATTTGTAAGGAAAGTGAAAACCACGCTTTTCGCTTTCCTGGCAATAAAAGGCCACGGACGGCCGTTTACGACTTCATCATCATTTAAGCGGGGTTAAGCA
>CAZDJY010000012.1:0-4327 GCA_964505835.1 uncultured Zetaproteobacteria bacterium
GTTTAGTGGCGGAAGTGGCGAATACCGGTGAAGATCATTGCGATGTCTTTCTCATCGGCTGCGGCAATGACTTCTTCATCACGAATTGAACCGCCCGGTTGAATCACGGCTGTTGCTCCTGCATCGGCCAGTGCATCCACGCCATCACGGAAGGGAAAGAAAGCATCGGAAGCGACTGCCGAACCCTTGATGGATTCGCCGCCATGATGGGCCGCGATACGGGTTGAGTTAACCCGGTTCATTTGGCCTGCGCCCACGCCGAGCGTGACGCCGCCTTTGGCGAAAACAATCGCATTGGATTTCACATGCTTGGCGACCGTCCATGCAAACAGCATATCGTTCCATTCGGTCTCGTTGGGTGCCCGCTTTGTCACGACCTTGCAGGCATTGCGGTCCAGCACATGCGCATCGCGATCCTGTACTAGCAGTCCACCATTGACGCGTTTGAATTCCAGACCTCCTGAAACTGCTTCGGCAGAAGGTGCGAGCATCAGGCGCAGGTTCTTGCGTTCTTTCAGCACGGCGCGTGCGGCATCGGTAAAGCCCGGAGCAATGACCACTTCCATGAAGGTTTCGGCAATCAGTTTGGCAGTTGCTTCTTCCAGCGGTCGGTTAAACGCCGCAATGCCGCCGAATGCGGATACAGAATCGGCCGCACGAGCGCGCTCATAGACTTCCGCCTGATTTCCGCCCACGGCAACACCGCAGGGGTTGGCATGCTTGACGATGACCACGGACGAATCGGAAAAATCGCGAACCAGTGCAAAGGCGGCATCGGCATCGGCGATATTGTTGTAGGAGATAGCTTTGCCCTGCATCACCTTGCAATCGGCCAGCGAAACGCCTGTATCTTCAGGGTCGGCATAAAAGGCGCCAGCCTGATGCGGGTTTTCGCCGTAACGAAGCTCGTCCGCAGTCTTGATGAACTGACGGGTAAAGATATCGGGGAACTGACGTTTGGAGCCGTCGGCATTGAGTGCCGAGAAATGGTTGGCAATGGCACCATCATAGGCGGCTGTGTGGGCGAATGCCTTAACGGCCAGAGCGCGGCGCTTGCTTTCATCCAGTGAGCCATCGGCATCAGCTGCCAGTACCATGTCATAGTCGGAAGGGTCGACGACGATGGTGACAAACTTATGATTCTTGGCCGAGGCACGTACCATGCAAGGGCCGCCGATATCGATATTCTCAATCGCATCCTCGATCGTACAGTCTTCTTTGGAGACCGCCTCGCGGAACGGATACAGATTCACGCAGACAAGATCGATGGCCTCAATGCCATGCTCTTTCATCGATGCAAGATCGCCATCGTTATCGCGGCGGGCAAGAATGCCGCCGTGAACCTTCGGATTCAGCGTTTTGACGCGCCCGTCCATCATTTCCGGGAAGCCGGTGTAGTCGGCTACGTCGCGCACCGGAATGCCTGCATCGCGCAGAAGTTTGGCCGTACCTCCGGTCGAAAGGATATCCACGCCGCGCTCAGCCAGAGCCTGGGCAAATTCCTTGATGCCGGTTTTATCCGACACGCTGATTAATGCGCGTTTAATATTCGACATGAAACACTCCGTAGCTTGCAAAGATGAAAGGGATGCGCAATCTACGCAGGCTGCCGCCGGCTCACAAGGCGCAGTCACGTATTTCAAAATATCGCGACCATAATAAGAAACGGAATGAGCAGGAGAATCGATGCGTTATACATTATTTGTGATGATGTGGGTCGGGCTGGGGCTGATGCAGCCAGCAACGGCGGCCGAGTTGCAGCAGGCAGATTTCAGCAACGGGGTCAGGCTAATCGTGCAGGAGGATCATGCCGCGCCGGTGGCTATGGTGCAGGTCTGGCTGAAGGTGGGCGGTCGCGACGAACTGCCGGGTAAGACGGGCCTGGCGCATGTGTTTGAACATATGATGTTCAAGGGCTCAAAGAAACTGGCGGCCGGGGAGTATTCCAAGCGCATTGCAGCCATGGGCGGCAATGACAACGCGTTTACCAGCCATGACTATACGGCCTATTTTGAAACCATTCCAGCCGCACGGGTCGATGAGGTACTGGACATGGAGGCCGAGCGTTTCGGGCATCTGGCGCTTCGGGATGAGGATTTCCAGAAGGAAATCCGGGTCATTATGGAAGAGCGCCGCATGCGCACCGATGACAATCCGAACAGCCGCATGTTCGAGGAATTATCGGCGGCGTCCCTGCGCCTGCACCCTTATCGCAATCCGGTGATCGGCTGGATGCAGGATCTCAAAAAGCTGACCATCCATGATGTGCGCGCCTTCTATGCCGAGCATTATGTGCCGGCCAATGCCACGGTGGTTGTGGTCGGCGATGTTGATTTCGCGCATGTGAAGAAGGTGGTCGGTAAAACCTTCGGCAAGCTGAAGAAGCATGCCGTGAAAGAGCGTTTTAATCCGGTTGAACCCGAGCCCTTGGGCCCCAAACGGGTGACTGTCGAGCTGTCTGCACAACTGCCGATGCTGGCCGTTACCCTTCCGGTTCCGGTCTGGCATCCGGGCCAGAATGATGGTGAGGCGGCCTCGATTGCCGTAGCCACACAGATATTGGCCGGTGGCCGTTCGGCTGTGCTCAATCGATCGATTGTCGATGAACAGCGCAAGGCATTTTCGGTTTCGGCCGGCTACGATCCGTTCAGTATGGGGATCGATCTGTGGTTTGCTTACGGCATGCTCGGGCCGAAACAGCAACCGGGTGTGTTTGAACAGGCCCTGTGGCAGGCCATTCGCAAGCTTGAGAAGGACGGCCCCGGCGCTGCGGCACTGGCTGCTGCACAGCGCAATATGATTGCCGAACAGGTGTTTGCGCAGGATTCGTTGTATCTGCGGGCCAAGCAGATCGGAGCCATGGAAACCGTCGGTATCGGCGCTGATAAAATGGACGACTGGCTGGCGGCCATTCGCAAGGTGACCGCTGCGGATGTTCAGCAGGCTTTGCGGCGCTGGATACGGCCGGAGAGATCGACGACAGGTCTGTTGAAACCCAGGAACAAGTCAGGGGAGGCATCGTGATGCAGCGAATCAGGATGAAAAGTGTTTTATCGATCTGCGCCCTGTTGTTCTGGGCGGGAACGGCCGAAGCAACGGCACCGATTCAGGAGGCGCGATTGGACAACGGTCTGCGCGTTCTTTTGATGGAAGCCCACGATGTGCCGATGGTGGTGATGCGTCTGACTACTCCGGCAGGGAGCCGGTTTGATCCGGCAGGCAAGGGCGGCAGTGCTTCCCTGCTGGCTGATATGCTCACCGACCATACCGCAAAGCATCACTACCGGGGCTGGGCCGATATGCTGGATGCCGAGGCCATGCGCCTGGGCGGCGGGGCAGACCGCGAGGGACTGAATCTTGGTCTGACGGTACTCAGGGAAGCGCTGGAAGGCGGAGTCGAGGCTTTAGCCGAGGCAGCTCTGCAGCCGGGTTGGAATAAAAAGCGTTTCGAGATTATGCGTAATGACAGTATCTCGGCGGTTACAAAATCGCTTGAAGAACCGGGTGTGCAGGCTTCCATGTTGGCAGTCTCAATGTTGTTTGCCGATCATCCTTATGGCCATCGGACTGGTGGTGATGTGGAAAGTCTGCGCCGGATTCGCATGCAGGATTTGAAGAGCTTGTATGCCAGGCAATTCAAGCCAGAAGGTTCGATTCTGGCGGTCAGCGGCGATGTGACGATGGCGGAAGTGTTGGCGTTGATCAAGCCTGCTTTTGCAGCATGGCATGGCAAGCCGGCAGTGGCTCTGCAAGATATCAAACGACCTGAAGCTGTTGCCGGGCGGTCTCTGCACAAGGATATGCCGACCCGACAGGCACTGGTGCAATTGCTCAGGCTTGGCCCTGCCCGGCATGACGATGGTTTTTTTGCCGCCATGCTGATGAATCATATTCTGGGCGGGGGCGGTTTTTCATCCCGGCTGATGACTGAGGTGCGTGAAAAGCGAGGGCTGGTCTACGGTGTATATTCGTATTTCGTGCCCTTAACCGTGCCCGGGCCGTTTGCGATTACCCTGCAGACGCGGGCCGATCAGGCTGATCAGGCGATTGGGGTTGTCCGGGACGTGCTCAGGGATATGGCTGATCATGGTGTTACGGCCAGAGAACTGAAAGCGGCGCAGGACAATCTTGCCGGCAGCTTCGCACACCGGATGGATTCCAATGCCAAGCGCGTTGGACTGATGTCGATGGTCGGCTTTTACGGTTTGCCGCTTGATTATTTGCAGACATGGACGAAAAAAATTCGTGCGGTCAGACTTGCTGATGTGCAGCGACAGGCGCAGGCTTACCTCGATCCGGAGCAGTGGAATCAGATTCGCATCGGCCC
>CAZDJY010000012.1:4427-7833 GCA_964505835.1 uncultured Zetaproteobacteria bacterium
GCATAAGGAATCGCCCATGAGGAAAACCATTCTCGTTGTTGAAGACTCGGATTCCAGCCGGGATATCACCTGTCATTTTCTGCAGCAGGGTGGCTTTCGCGTGCTGGAGGCCAATGACGGGGAAAGTGCGCTGGCTTTGCTTAAGGGGCGCCATGTCGATCTGATTCTGACCGATATCATGATGCCGAACATGGATGGCTGGCAGCTGTCTGCCGAGGTGCGCAAGGACAAGCGCTTCAATATGACGCCGTTTGTTTTTCTCAGTGTTCTGGATGATTTGGATGAACAGCTGAAGGGAATGACCACCGGAGTGGATGATTTTCTGAGCAAGCCGATCACGCCGCAGCAGTTATTGGCGCGGGTGAATATGGCGCTGACCCGAACCGATCGCTTGAAGCCGTATTTTTACCGTAACCCGGTGACGGAATTCGAAACCGAAACCTTTTTTATGACACGCCTGGAGCAGGAATTCGTTCGTTGCAGCAAGGCGAAGCGGCCGTTGTCTCTGGTGGTGGTCGGTATTGGCGATTTCGAATCGCTGGTGCGCGGCCATGCTGACTGGTTCGCCCGGCAGGCGGTCGAAAAGGCGGGTAAGCGTCTGAAGAAGCATGTGCGCAGCTATGATCTGGTGGCCGACATGCAGCAGGGGCGCTTTGCCGTACTGTTTCCCGAAGCCAGTCTGGAGCGGGCGACGAAATGGGCTGAGCAGGTCAAATCACATTGGAATGTATCGCTGCTGTGGCCCGAAACCGAGCAGGATATCGGCATCGATGTCGGCTTCACCATGGATGCCATCTGTCCGGGTGTTGAATCCTTCGATGAAGCCGAGGCATTGCTGAACAAGCGCCTGCAATCTTTCGAGCGCAAGTGGTAACAGGCTCAGTTCTTACTGAGGCATTTCCGTGAAGGTCACTGCCGGGCATCTGCGCGGCCGCAAGGTTCCCGTGCCCAACATCGAAGGCTTGAGGCCGACCCCATCCAAGGTGCGCCAGGCTCTGTTCAATATTCTTGGCGATATTGAAGGGGCTCAGGTGCTCGACCTGTATGCCGGATCGGGTGTGATGGCACTGGAGGCCTTGTCGCGCGGTGCGACATCTGCCGTTTCCGTCGAGCGCCATGCAAAGGCGGTGCGCGCCATGCAGCAATTGCAGCAGACGCTTGCCCCAAACGACTGGCGCATCCTTGCAACATCGGTAGAGCAGGGGCTGAAACACCTTGCCGATCGTCAATTCGATCTGATCTTTGCCGACCCGCCGTATGCTCAGGGCTTGGCCGAAAAACTGCCGCTGTGGCTGGATGAGCAGCATATCGGCTGCGATAGGCTGGTCATCGAGGAATCGTCGAAATACCAGCCCCATTGGCCTGCCGGATGGCAGTGCAATCAGAGCCGCAGTTACGGTGATACCTGTCTGCATTTTCTCGGCCGTGAGTAGCATATCAGGCGGCATGTGCGATACCGCGCAGGGTTTCCCTTTGAGTAAATGATTGTCCGGCGCTACGTTTCGCTTCTCGTTTGATTGATCAGGAGTTTGTTTTGACCCATATCCGCATTGCCACCCGTCGTTCCCCGCTCGCCCTCTGGCAGGCTGAATTCATAGCCTCAGAGCTTGAGCGCCTGCATCCGGGCACCACAACCGAACTCGTCAAGATTGTCACCAAGGGCGACAAGATTCTTGACGTGCCTTTATCACAGGTCGGCGGCAAGGGTTTGTTCACCAAAGAAATTGATGAGGCCTTGCTCGACGGGCGTGCTGATATCGCCGTGCATTCGATGAAGGACGTTCCCACGGTATTGCCCGAAGGCACATCGATCCGGGCGCATCCCAAGCGTGAGGACCCGCGCGATGCGGTGGCTACCGTCACCGGTGGCGGCCTGGATTCATTGCCCGAAGATGCAAAAATCGGCACATCCAGCCTGCGCCGCGTGGCTCAGATTCGGGCGCAGTTCCCCAAATTCGAGTTCACCTCCATCCGTGGCAATATCCAGACTCGCCTGTCCAAGCTTGGCGGGGAAGTGGATGCTGTGATTCTGGCTGCCGCAGGCGTTCGTCGCATGGGTATGCAGGATCAGATGCATGATTTTATTGATACCGAAGTCCTGCTGCCGGCTGTAGCACAGGGAACGCTTGGTATTCAGACACGCGATGCGGATGATGAAATCAATGCCCTGGTTGATGCGCTGAATGACCTGGACACCGTCGATCGGACTCGTGCCGAGCGTGCTTTTTTGACTCGTCTTGAGGGCGGTTGTCAGGTGCCGATAGCGGCCTTTGCTACCTTGGACGGGGATCAGTTGCTGCTTAAGGGGCTTGTCGGCGCAGTGGACGGCTCGGTGGTCATTCGCCGTCAGATCAGTGGCTTGCGTACCGATGGCGAGGCCATGGGCATTCAATTGGCTGATGAGGTTCTCGATGCCGGCGCTCGCCCGATTCTTGAGGCCTTATACGCCGATTCGTAAAGACATGGGCTCGGCTGTGCGACAGTTCGGCAGAGGAACAGTTCGACTGAGCAATACTACGACTTTAGCTGAATGACCTGACTGTTGGTCGGCTGGCTGGTGATAACCTTATTGCGACCAGATTCTTTAGCCTGATATAAGGCTGTATCAGCTTGCCTTATGCATTCGGCCAATTTTCCGTTGTCATTGGGATAGGTGGCAGTGCCGATAGAGATAGTGATATGGAATGAGTCTTTTCCATCATGCATGGCATGTTTTTCAATATGCTGTCTAAGGCGCTCGGCCACATCCAGCGTATCCGTTTGCTCACTATCCATTAACAGGGCAACGATTTCCTCGCCGCCATAGCGTACGACCAGATCACTGGCGCGGCATACATCCTGAAAGATGCTTGCGACTTCCTTTAGAACGGTATCACCAACCCCATGCCCACGGGTATCATTAACCTGCTTGAAATGGTCGATGTCGCACATCAATACGCCGACAGTTGCCTGGCGGCGGGCCACCGAAGATTCAAGGTTGCCCGAGAATTCTTCCAGAAAGCGGCGGTTATACAGGCCGGTCATGGGGTCGCGCATGGTGGATTCACGCAGAGTATGCATGAGTCGTTTGGCCTCAATTTCAGGCGCAGCGATACGCAGATAGTACTGTAGCAGAGAAGCTTTTTGGGAAATCTTATCTGCTTCATCGGCGGCGAAAACAATCTGCAGGATAATGCCATCACCTTCCGAGTTCTGGACGGGAATGCAAATGTGCCGGAGGTGCTTTAATTGCTTGTCGCAATTGCCGCAGAAACTGGCACACACTTCCGGGTCAGGGCGTGAATCGACGATGCGTACTGTTCGTTTGGCACGGCAGGATTCAGCATCACTCATGCCATCAGAATTACACCAGTTGTCGAATCCTTCAGGGATGCCTTCGGATAACACCAGCCTACTACTGTTTGTG
>CAZDJY010000012.1:7933-18591 GCA_964505835.1 uncultured Zetaproteobacteria bacterium
GGTATCCAGCGACTCCATCAGATGATTGGTGCTTTCCGCGATTTCTCCAATTTCATCATTTCCGGCATACGCAAGGCGCTCTGAAAAGTTACCATGAACAGCCTGATCGAATACCGTTGTGATACGGGTAACCATTTTCACCATTGGCATTAGAATGCGTTGCAGGCCGATGGCAAAGGCTAGCCCGACAAATACCAACAGTGCGATGATGCCATATATAGCCTTTGAAACAGCGGCATCCGCTTTACTTATGTCGACTTGCACAGATAGCCCCCCGAGCACTTCACCTTCACTGGCATCATGACAATGCATGCAGTTGATCTGCCCGTGCGATGAGGCGATAAGGGGTCCGTTGAAATGAAAAACCCGGGTTCCATCGGGATTGGTCTGAAGGATTTCGGAGGTCTTGCCCGTGCTGAGCATCTCTTTTTCGATGTCTTCATTGGGCTGACTTTCAATGTCCCCGGGCCCGAATTGTCGCTCCACGGCTTTGCCGCGTAACACCCGCATTTCAATCAACTCAGGAATGGCGGAAAAGCCATTGAACAGGCGGTTTATTTCGTTCTGAATACGGGAACCATCCACATCCTTTTTTGCCGTTCCTATCTGTTCTTCCATGGCATGCAAAAGTCCAACCCTGGCCATGGCCACGATGGTTCGGCCCTGCTCCTGAGCCTGTTCTTCAGCATAGTCCCGGATCAACAGGCTGATTGCCAGGGACAGCAGGACCGCCAGCGAGATTGCAGTAATCAGTGACAGGCGGTTGAGCTTGGTCCGTAGCCTCATATCGGGCGGCCAGACTGGAGAGGGAAATGGTTCATAATGAATATATCGGAAACAGATCAAAAAACATAAGGCTCACCCTGCTTTTTGATCTGTTTCCGAGTCTTCCGAATCTCCTTGCACTTGTGGAGCAGCACAAAAAGGGCAGTAATCGTATTCGGCGGCTATCGGCTTATTGCATGTCTGACAGGCCACGCCGTGGTGCAGGGATCGCGCAATCTTTACCGACACGACGCCGGTCACAGCAGCAAACATGCAGATGCCGGCCACCATCAGCGATACGGCAACCATGCGTCCGGCCAGCGTGTGCGGCACAACATCGCCGTAGCCGACGGTGGTCATGGTGACGATGCTCCACCAAGCGCCGGTGAAGGCATTGTCGAAGGTTTCCGGCTCCAGCGAATAGATCACGTTGCCGGCCAGCACTGCACCCAGCGCAATGCCCCCGAAGACCACCAGTAGAATTTCCAGCGTATCCTTCATTGATGAGATAAACAGCCGCAAGGCTCGCAGATAGCGTACCAGCTTCAGAAGGCGCACGATTCGTAGCAGCCGCAGGGCCAGATTCGGGTCGCCTACCAGCAGCATCGGCAGAATGGCGAGCATATCGACGATGCCGTAGAAGCTGAACAGATAAGCCCGTACATTACGGGCCGAATAACAGCGGGCCAGAAACTCGATCGAAAACAACACCGTGACCCATAGTTCTACGGCCTGAATCAGACTGGCCGTAACCGGGTCGATATCCTTCATCGTGCCGGCCATGGACAGCAATACACTGACAATAATGATGGCGGTGATAATGAAGTTGGTGGATCGACCAAGAGGATTGTGTACATCAAACAGCATACTGTTGAGTAGATGGCGAACGGAATTCGGCTTCTCGACAGGCTTGAACGATTTCTTGGCTGATGATGCATCCAGACGCATGAGCAATACTCCTGCATGAATTTATCGGCATGCAGGCTCAAATGTTTAATGCAAACCCGGGCCCGGGTGTGAGGTTTTCTTTGGCGCTATGCGCGTGCGGCAGGGCTTACCCGTTGATCAGCGACTCGATATGCGCAATGCGCACCGGTGCCGGGGGGTGCGAATCATGCCAGGCTGAATAGAGCGTATCGGGCGTCAGGGTGCTGGCATTGTCTTCATACATCTTGACCAGCGCCGTACTCAGGGCCTCGCCATCGCTGTTGGCTACGGCATAGGCGTCGGCTTCGAATTCATGCTTGCGCGAGAAGTGGCTCATCAGCGGCGTGAGGACGAATGTGAAGACCGGCAATACCAGCATGAACAGCAACAGGGCGACGGCATTGGACGGGTGCGAAATCCCCAGTCCTGTATAAAAGAAGCCCTGCTCTGCCAGCCAGCCGAGCAGGCCAAAGCCGCCCAGTGATGCCAGTGTCATGGTCAGGATACGCTTCTTCACATGGCCGTGATGGAAATGGCCGAGTTCATGCGCCAGTACAGCTTCGGCCTCAACGGGTTCAAGCTGCTTGAGCAGGGTATCGAAGAAGACGATGCGCTTGGCATTGCCGAGGCCGGTGAAATAGGCGTTGCCGTGGCTGGAGCGGCGTGAGCCGTCCATAACAAACAGGCCCTTACTCTGAAAGCCGCAGCGTGTCAGCAGGGCTTCGATGCGGGATTTCAGATCGCCGTCCGGCAGCGGTTCGAATGTATTGAACAGCGGTGCAATCCAGGTCGGAAAGGCCCACATCATCAGCAGTGTGAAGGCTGTCCAGACACCCCAGGCATACAGCCACCACAACGATCCGGCACCCTGCATCAGGGTCAGGATTACCCAGGCCAGAGGTGTGCCGATGGCGAGCATCAGAGCGACCTGCTTGAATTGGTCGCTGATATAAAGGCTGCGCGTTATCTTGTTAAATCCGAAGCGCGCTTCAATGGCAAATGTGGCGTAGGCATCCAGCGGCAGCTCCAACAGATGGCCGATGAGGAAGAACGAGAGTAACAATGTGACGCCGCTCCATGTCTCGGACCAGGCGAGCAGTCCTACAGACTGATCCAGCACATCAATGCCGCCGCCCACCGTCCAGACGAGAAACAGGATCAGGCTGAACAGGCTGGATAGTTTGCCATGCGCCAGTTTGGCAAGCGTATAATCGGCGGCCTTTTGATGGGCAGCGAGCGAAACATGGCCGGAGAAGCGGGGCGGTACGGCATGGCGATGAGCCAGCACAGCTGATTTTTGCCGGCTGGACAAATAAAGGCCGGTCAATGTTGCAATCAGTGCCATACTGATCACGATCGATGTCCATAGGTTGGCTGTTATCATGCAACGACTCCGAGGGTGAAGGGTTATTTTAGGCGGCCAACGCTATCGGAGCCGTATCCAATGCCAAGGGCGCTATCCGCTGCCCCGCCATTTTGCTACGATTCGTTGTTTTACAAGGATTGACAAAAAGGGTCCGAAATGACGCTCTGGAATTTATTGCGCAAATGGCAGGTGAAGTTGCTGGCCGGCATGCATGGGCAGGATACGCTGTATCTTGTGGCGCTGGCTGTCGTGGTCGGTGTGCTGTCCGGATACGCAGCGCTGCTACTGCGCTTCGGCATCGAATGGGTCAGCCTGTTGTGGACCGGTGAGCGCACCTGGGAAGCAGCCATGGATACATTGCCCTGGTATATGTATTTGATTGCCCCGACCCTGACAGGTCTTGTGGTCGGCTGGATGGTCGTGCGCTTCCTGCCCGGCGGTGAATTGCGCGGCGTACCGGGTGTGCTGGCTGATTTGGTGGAGCGCAAGGGCAGTATCCATCCGCGCCAATTGGGAACAGAAACTGTTGGCACTGCACTGGCTATTGGTAGTGGCGCCAGCCTTGGCCGTGAAGGACCGACCGTGGCCCTGGGCGCTTTGGTTGCTTCGGAGATAGGCAATCGTCTGGGCTTGACCGAGCACCAATTGCGCACCCTGATCGGTTGTGGCGTGGCGGCAGGCATAGCCGCATCCTTCAATACCCCTATCGCCGGCGTACTTTTTGCTCTGGAAGTCATCCTTGCCGATTACGCCATCACCACCTTCAGCCCGATCGTCATTGCTTCGGTATTGGCAACGGTCATTGCTCGCTCGGAGGTCGGTAATTTTCCGGCCTTCACCATCCCTGAATATCATCTGATCAGCGTTTGGGAGATTCCGGCCTATATCGGCATCGGAGTGTTGTGTGGGCTGGTGGCTACACTGTTTATCAAATCCATGTCTCCGACTCGGGCTATCCTGCGCCGACTGATTCCGGATCGCCGATTGCGTCCTGCAGCGGTGGGCTTTGTCATCGGCTGTATGGCTTTGATGGTGCCGCAGGTGATGTCGATCGGGTACGGCATTGTCGGTGATATGTTGCTCGAGCGGGTGCAGCCTGAGGTGCTGGGCATTGCATTGCCGTTGGCGGGTTTTTTGGCCGTGATCCTGATAGGCAAACTGATTGCCACGGTGCTAAGTGCGGCAGGCGGTTTTCCGGGTGGTCTGCTGGGCCCGGCCCTGTTCATGGGGGCGACAGTCGGGGCGCTGTTCGGGGATCTGGCGCATCAGTTATCTCCGGCCTATTCGGAAAGTTATGGCGCCTATGCGCTCGTAGCCTGTGGCGCTTTGACAGCTGCCGCTTTGCAGGCGCCGATTACCGTTATGCTGATGGTATTCGAGATGACGGCCGATTATCACATTATGCTGCCCCTGATGGCAGCATGCAGTGTGGCGACTCTGGTGACGCGCGCTTTCGGCCGTGCATCGGTATTCACCGAGGCTCTGGAAGAGCGGGGCATCGAAGCGCACTGGGGGCTGGAGCAATCGTGGATGCGATCCGTGCCGGTTAGTCAGATTCCCTGGCGTTCCATTCCCGCCGTATCCGAACACGCGCGGCTCGAAGAGCTGAAGCAGACCTATATCTCGTCAGGCAAGGGTTGTGTGCAGGTCGTGGACGATGAGGGATTGTTGATCGGCATTGTTACCTTTGCCGACTTGCAGGAATGGTTGCTCGATCCAACCCTGGATCAGGTCGTGGTAGCAAGCGAGGTGGCTAACCGCAATGTGCGTGTGATTTCGGAGTCATCGAGCCTGCTTGAAGCGATTCGGGTTCTGGACCGCGAGGAGTTCGAGCAGATGCCGGTCGTGGCGCGTGATAATCCGCGCAAACTTCTGGGTATCCTGTCCCGCAATGCCGTGTTCTCGACCTATCACAAGCTGATCGTCAAACATGGGGAAGGCGAGAGAAGCTGATATGAGCAATGTTGAGCGGACAGGCATGCAATTGAACGCAGCACAGCAGCAGGCGGTGCAGGCCGGTGACGGGCCACAGCTGATTCTGGCCGGGGCAGGGTCGGGCAAAACACGTACCGTGGTGCATCGCATTGGGCACCTGATCAGTCAGCGGGGAGTGGCCCCTCACCGGGTGTTGGCGGTCACCTTTACCAATAAAGCTGCAGCCGAGTTGAAAGAACGTCTGACCGACATGATCGGCGATGGCGCGGGTGGCGTCGTGTCGGGTACATTCCATGCCATTTCGCTGCGTTTTCTGCGTCGCTATGCCGATGCATTGGGTTATCCGCGTTCGTTTCAGGTGGTGGATGCCGACGATCAGAAGGCACTGATCAAGCGCATGTTGAAGACGCGCAATATCGCCAGCGAACGTTTACACCCTTCCTATCTTCTCGGCTGGATTGAGCACTGCAAACATGCGGCATTGACGCCGGAAGAAGCACCCGAGCACGGTTGGAATGGTGTGGATATGCGTCAGCTGTATCACGATTATCAGGCTGAGCTGAAGCGTCTGGAACGCATGGATTTTTCCGACCTTATTCTTAATGTGGTGCTGCTGCTAAGGGCGCATGCCGACGTGGGGGCAGCGCTTTGCAGTCGTTTCGATCATGTGCTGGTGGATGAATATCAGGATACCAACCCGGCGCAGCACGAGTGGTTGATGCGCCTGAGTGAGGGACACAGGAACCTTACCGTTGTTGGTGATGATGATCAGAGTATTTACGGCTGGCGCGGCGCCGATGTCAGCCATATCCTCGATTTTGAGCGGCTCTGGGGCGGTGCAGGGATTCATCGTCTGGAGGAGAATTACCGCTCAACGGGCTTAATTCTGAAATTGGCCAATGCCGTCATTCAGGGCAACGACAACCGCCATGTAAAGGAACTACGCGCTACGCGCGAGGCCGGCGCTGTACCGAATCTGAAAGTGTGCAATGATGAATACGATGAGGCGCGCAAGCTCGGGCGGGCGGCCGAGCAATGGCATGAGCGCGGTATTTCCTGGTCGGAGATTGCCGTGCTGTACCGCTCCAATCGGCAGTCGCTGCCATTGGAGCAGATCTTCCGCGAGCTCGATATCCCTTACAAGATTGTCGGAGGCGTCGGCTTCTTCGAGCGCATGGAAATCAGGGATGCGCTGGCTTTCTGGACCTTGTTGAATCAATGTGGCGATGCCTTGCATTTGATGCGCATCTGCAACAAGCCCAGGCGTGGCATCGGCGCAAAGGGTCAGGAGCAGCTCACCGAGCAACTCTCTGCTTCTGGAATGCGCGTGGGTGAATGGCTGGATGTGGTGGCGGCCGGAAAGGCTCAGGGCGCGGCAGGAAAAATAAAGCCGCTGGCCAATCTGTTGACGGAAATGCGGCCTGAACTCGAAGGGCTGGCAGACCGCGGTTTGATGCAAGTTCTGGAGCGGAGCGGTTATCTCAAGTCGCTGGAGGCCATGGGTGAAATCGAGTTTGCTGCCCGTATGGAGAATCTGCGCACCCTGCAATCCTATATTGAATTATCTCTGGCCGAAGGCCTGACGCCAATCGAGTTCATGGATCGGGCGGCGCTGCTGCAGGGCAGCGAGGACATGCAGGCTGAGCGACAGGACCAGGAAGATCATGCCGTGGTTATGATGAGCCTGCACCGGGCCAAGGGGCTTGAATTTGATTGCGTTGCGTTGCCCGGTGTCGAGGAAGGCTTGTTGCCGCACCAGCGCGCAGTTGATGAAGGCGAGTCCGGGATCAGCGAGGAACGGCGCTTGCTGTACGTCGGCATTACCCGGGCACGTAGCCATCTGCTGCTGACTTCGGCCCGGCAGCGCCGGCTTTTCGGCGATATCCATTACCCGTTGCCGAGCCGTTATATCAAGGATATCAAGGATGATATTCTGCATCGTGAGCAAGCTGTTTCTGCGGCTAATCCGACTGCCGGCCAGGTGGCCGGTGTGGGCATTGGCGGTAATGTTTGCCATCCCAGCTTCGGTGAAGGCGTGGTGATGGAGATGGAAGGCTCGGGCGATGCCATCCGTGTCACTGTGCAGTTTCGCCATGCCGGCATCAAGCGGCTGATGCTTAAGTATGCAGCCCTGCAGCCGGTTTAATGTACGCTAGATCGATATATAAAGGAGATGACTCATGTCTGTCACCATCTATCATAATCCAAGATGCTCGAAATCCAGACAAACGCTGACCTTGCTAAAGGAGCGTAACATTGAGCCGGATATCATCGAGTATCTGAAGACTCCGCCAAGTACGGAGGCTCTGGACCGCATCCTCGCGATGCTCGGTATCGAACCGGAAGCACTGATGCGCAAGGGTGAAGATGATTACAAGGCGCATTTCAAGGGCAAGGATTTATCCAGACAGCAGGCGATTGCTCTGATGGTGCAGTTTCCCAAGGTGATTGAGCGGCCCATCGTCGTGCATGGCGGCAGAGCTGCACTGGGCCGTCCGCCGGAGCAGGTGCTGGAAATTCTCTGACTGCGGCACTCTGTTGCCGCTATACAGAGATGGGACACTCGTGAAAGGCAGTGTCCCCCCCCTCTCCTAATGGCTCAAGGCCCGCTCGCATACCTCGCGAAGACTGGCCAGACTGTATGGTTTTTTGAGAAAGTCCTGTGGTTTTTCAAGGGCTTCGTCATCTTCCGGAGATGCGCCCATATGATCCTGATTATAGCCGGATGACATGACGACATAGACATCCGGGTTAATTTGTCGAAGCTTTTGCAGGCATTCCAGTCCGTTCATGTTCGGCATGGTCATATCCAGAAGCACCCAGTCGATCATATCCTGATGCGCCTGATATTGGCTGATCCCTTCATTGCCATCGCCAGCCTCCAGCACGCTAAGGCCCAGATGCTCCAGCATGCGCTTGGCAACCCGCATGACATCCGCTTCATCATCAATGACCAGCACGCATCCACGTTGTTCCTGTTGGTCTGATGATTTACCGGCCTCGGGTTCAGCCGGCCGGGCTGCTTCCGGTGCTGCCTGATCGCTGGCCGGAAGCCAGACCCGCATAGTTGTGCCTTGGCCGGGCGATGAATCCACCTCAAGGGCTCCTTGATGGCTACGCACGATGCCGAGTACGGCACTCATGCCAAGGCCGCGCCCGGTGAATTTGGTGGTATAGAAAGGGTCGAAGATATGGGCCTGAATATCTTCGGACATACCCGGCCCGTCATCACAGACCTCGAAAACGACGTAGGAGCCGGGCGCGAGTGGCATATCCGGCATGAGGTCGAACTGTTGCGGAGCGGATATCTCTCTGTTGTTACTCCTGATGACCACCCGACCAGAATTTTCACCGATGGCTTCCCCTGCATTGATCACCATGTTCAGAATGATTTGGCGGATTTGTCCCTTGTCAACGTCGATAGGTTGCAGTTTATCACCCGGCTTAAAGTCGAAGCTGATGTTTTTACCGATGGATGCGGTGAGCAGAGGGCGAATGCTTTCAATCAATTCATTCAGGTTCACTACCTCTGTGGCGACAAACCCTTTGCCTGAGTAGGCCAGCATTTGCTGGCATAGATCCGTTGCCGTGTGAATCGCAGTTTCGATGGATTGCAGGCTCTCCAGCCCTTCTTGCGAAAACTCCTGATCCATTCGCGCCAGATCAATGCTACCTTGCATGGTGGTCAGAAGATTGTTGAAGTCATGCGCCACGCCGCCAGCCATCATGCCCAGGGATTCAAGGCGCTGCATATGCAGCATCTGCCGCTCCAGATCCTGGTGCTCAAGTTCGATGGCCAGTCGCTCACTGATATCAATGGCAAAGCCGACCAGTCCGGTCAAGTTACCGCTGCCATCGCGTAATTTAACCCGGATCAGGTCAAAGGTTCGCATTTTGCCCTGATGATCGGGCATGCTCTCCTGACTGTAATACACTTCCTGCTCGCCCAGCAGGCACTGTTGATCAGCGAGACGACTGCGTTTCGCCACAGCCTCGGGCAACAGCGAGGTATAGTCTTCGGTGCTGGTGAGGGTGGCCTCATCGACGCCTGTCCATAATTCCATGGCCTTGTTGGCAAAATGAATTTTACCCTGCATATCGGTCATCCAGATGCTGTTCGGTGCGTGATCAAGGATGGTTTTCAGCCGTGAACGATGCTTATCAAGCTGTTTGTAGGACGCTTTTAGCCTGCTCCGCTGGGCTTCATATTGTGACTGATAGATATGGGCAAGAAGCCAGAAAAAGCCCACTACGATAGCCAGGCAGCCAAGTTGGACGGGAGTGTATGGAAGGGTGACGAGTTGGAAGTGAACCAGCAGGGCGGCAGCGACTATTTCCAGCCAGTAGAGCCCCACCCAGAACCTGGCCTGGCGTACGGGTTTGATAAAATAACTGACGAACGGGAAGCCTGCGGCCCAGTATGCACCCGAAAGTTCGAGCGTCTCAGTAAGGATGAGTGCTGAAAACAAAATGATGGCACAGATCATCAGAGAGGTTTCAATCTTCTCAAGGGGCTTGCCCCGGCGAAGCTGCCAGCACATGATGAACAAGGCCGCTGCCAGAGCCAGCTCGACGCCAGCCAGCGAATAACAGCAGTTTACCATTAAATGAGTTGGCACGAACAACAGAAGGCATAGCATGCTGGCACGTAATACCAGCGACATGGATTGCCGTCGGTTTTCAACGAACAAGCCGAAACGATGTCCTGGCGAAGGGTGCATGGTACGGTTTTTAGTGGACATGGGCTGAGTTTGCAAGCTGTGTGATGCCTGTCACCGTGTAACGGAGGCACTGGGATAGAGTTCACAAGTTCAGGGATGAAGATGCTTGGGGGCGTAGTGTTTAGGATGAAAGAGTGATGAATTTGTTTGTAAATTTTTATACCGCGATGCCACTGGCTCTGAGCCTGATTGCAGTGTTCCTGCTGCTGCTATCGTTCTGGCTGGCATGGCCATGGGCTGCCAATGCTTTCCGGCAAGTGAAGATTCGTCGCACGCTGACCCGTCTTGAAAGCAAGGGCGCTGAGGTTCTGGAGAATCTTATTCTTCCCGATCGCAAGGGTGGCTCGGTTTGGATTGATTACCTGATCATTACCAGTAAAGGGATTACGGCGGTAAATCTCATGGCTTGCTCAGGAAAAGTCTTCGGTTCCCCGCATGATGCGACCTGGGTCCAGGAGCGAGGGCACGGCCGTTATCGGTTCCCAAATCCACTGCGCCAAAGCGATCAGGCAGCCAGCGTGATTCGTAATATCCTTGGAAATTTTGAGGTGCGGGAGGCGTTGATATACAGCGGCTGCCAGCTACACGAGTCCATGCCGGACAACGTTCTGAAGGCTGTGGATATGGAATCATTCCTGTTGCGGGGGGAAGGAAAGAAGCTATCCTCATCACGTCGTTCCTGGGTCATTAACACTTTGAAGCAACTGGCGATACAGGATGACAAGCTGGTGAAAGAGCATGAACAGGACTCGCTGGATCGACAAGGTGAATCCAGGCACTTAGGCATGGCGAAACGAATGATGATGCTTAGCTGCGCCAGCATCGTTCTGGCTGTCGGGCTGGTAGGGTTCCACCTGATCAATCGCTAGAGATTCCTTAAGCCGATTAGGGGAGGTCTGAAAAACTACATCCCTGTCGTTTTTCAGTACGCAAAGGAGCACGGT